>JABWBZ010000103.1 GCA_013359335.1 bacterium | reverse complement strand
GACGGCCTAATCGTTGGACGAAATCAAGGCGTCCGTGGAAGTTAGTATACTCTTACTCAACGCAATCTGAAGCTATCAGGCGCGAACGTTATTTGAAAAGTTTAAAAAGCCGTGTAGCGATCAATAAGCTGATCGCAAACTGGGTGTAGTCCCGATGACATCGGGATAAGGCAGATGGTGCCATCCATTCTCCCGACATGTCGGGAAATCCATTGCACCCCAGCATGTTTTTCGTGCATGTTCTTCAGCCCGATGTCTTGGGATTAATCAATGGGATTTATCCCAACATGTCGGGTTAATTTTTCAGCAAGATTATTGAAACGTTTGAGAACTCATAGACAATGGTTGAATTTAACAACAAGATTATGTTGGTTGCCGGCCGGAGTAACCGGCCGTTTGCTGAAGAAGTAGCGCGCCAGATGGGCGTGTCGCTCGCCGAGGTAGAAATTTATAATTTCAGCGACGGCGAAATTTTCGCCAAGTACGTCGAAAATATCCGTGGCAAAGACCTCTTTATTATCCAACCGACTTTCCCTCCGGCCGATAATCTGATGGAACTTCTGATTCTGATCGACGCCGCGAAACGCGCTTCGGCCTATCGCGTGACGGCGGTGATTCCTTATTTTGGTTATGCCCGCCAGGATCGTAAAGATCAACCGCGCGTTCCGATCACGGCCAAGTTGACCGCCGACCTGATTTCCACGGCAGGTGTCGACCGGCTGCTGACCATGGATTTACATTCGGCACAGATCCAGGGATTTTTCAACGTTCCTCTTGATCACTTATATTCATCGCCGGTTTTGACTGAATACTGGAAAACAAAATTATCTTCAGGCGCCGTCGTGGTCTCGCCGGACGTGGGCGGAGTAAAATTAGCCCGCGCCTACGCGAAACGGCTGAACGCCGATTTTGCGATCATCGATAAACGGCGTCCGCGCGCAAACGACGTGGAGATCATGAACATTATCGGTGAAGTCGAAGGGCGCGATATCCTGCTGATCGACGACATGATCGATACCGCCGGTACGCTCACGCAGGCAGCTTCGGCGTTGAAGAACAACGGCGCACGCCATATTTACGCCGCCTGTACGCATCCGATTTTGTCGGGTTCGGCTATTGAAAAAGTCATGGCGTCCCCGATTGAAACAATAACCGTGACCGATACGATTCCCCTGCGGCATACGTGCGAAAAAATCGAAGTGATTTCCGTGACGCACGTTTTTGCCGAAGCGATTGCACGTATTCATAAGGCGGAATCGATCAGCGTATTGTTCAATTAAAAAAAAAATAAAAATAAACATTAAACCAAACGATAGAGGAAACATCATGGAAGCCGTTGCACTGAAGGCTGAACGCAGAGAAGCCGGAAAACACAGCGCCAAAAAATCGCGCAAAGCGGGCAAAGTTCCCGGAATTTTCTACGGATTCGGCCAGGAAAACGTCGCGATCGAATTCGACGCGCCGTCGCTCGTCAAATTTCTCCAACAAGAACATACTTTGGTCACGTTTAACCTCGATGGTAAAGAACTGAAAGCGCTGGTTCGTGATTTCGACAAAGATCCGGTTACCGGACAAATCACGCACGTGGACGTCATGAGCGTACGTATGGATCGGCCGATCGACGTTTATGTACCCATCGTATTTACGGGCACACCGATCGGCGTCAAAACCAAAGGCGGAATTTTCCAGCACGACATGACGGAATTTCACATCAAATGTCTGCCCGGCAATATTCCTCTTCACCTCGAAGTCAACGTCGATAACATCGACATCGGCCATGGTATACACGTGCGCGATTTGAAATTCGATAATATCACCATTCTCAATCCCGCCAGCGAATCGGTTTGTACCGTCGTTATTCCGAAGGCGCTCGAATCGATTCTTGCGGAAGCGCAAGCCGCTCCGACGGAACCGGAATTGGTAGGTGCGAAGGCTAAAGAAGAAGGCGCTGCGGAAGAATCCAAAGAAGCTGCTCCGAAAGCCGAAAAAACCGAGAAGAAGTAACATTCTCACGATGGATATCGCTTACCGGTTATCACCATTACGGCCGTTTAATACCCGTACTCATTCAAGAATGGGATTGGCCGCATGAAACTGATCGCCGGTTTGGGAAATCCAGGAAATCGCTACTCTCATACCCGCCACAATGCGGGATTCATGGTGATTGATGCATTAGCCGAAAACTGGAAATGTTCGTTGCGCGCCGGCAAAGGCGATTACGAATATGCCGAACACACCGCTGGCGATGAACGAATCTTACTGCTCAAACCGACGACGTATATGAATAACAGCGGTCTGGCGATCAGAGAAATTGTGAAGTTTTATAAAATCCCGTTACGGGATTCATTGATTATCTGCGACGATGCGGCCTTGCCGCTCGGTAAAATCCGTCTCAGACCTTCCGGTTCTGACGGCGGACAAAATGGCCTGAAATCGGTCATTTATCATTTAAACAGCGACCAGTTTCCACGGCTTCGGATAGGAATCGGTACCGCTAACCTTCCAGAAATGAGTCTGGCTGACTTTGTTTTATCTCGATTTTCAAAAGAAGAAGAACCGGTACTTTCGAAAGTAGTAAAAACAGCCGCACAGGCCGCCATGGAATTTACACAGAACGGTATTGTACAGGCCATGAATACCTACAACGCTCTGGTTATTGAATAAATCGTCACACTGATGCACAAATTGCTGATACATATAATACAAGAAAAAAAGGAGCTCGACAGTCCCATGCAACAATCAAAGAATCACAGTGTCAGTCAATGGACACCGGTATTCCGATCGATGTTCGCACTCATCTTCATTATCCTTATGAATGCGGCTGGAGTACTTGCGCAGGAACATAAACCCGGCAGCGAAGCTAATTTGAAATTGCCTGACCTTTCGCAAGCCAATTTTCTTGGCGTAGACGGCCACTCGTTGCTTTTAGGCGGGTTAGTCGTTTGCGTATTGGGATTAGTTTTCGGATTAATGATTTATATGAATCTGAAGCAACTACCCGTTCATAAAGCGATGCGCGAAATTTCCGAACTCATTTATGAAACGTGTAAAACGTATTTGATCACACAAGGTAAATTCATTTTAATTTTAGAAGCATTTATTGCGGTTATTATCATTCTGTATTTCGGCGTGCTCTTGCATTTCGAAGCTACGCGCGTGATGATCATCCTGTTGTTCAGTTTGATCGGAATCGGCGGAAGTTACGGCGTGGCTTGGTTTGGCATTCGCGTGAATACATTTGCGAATTCGCGTACGGCTTTTGCAAGTTTGGAAGGCAAACCTTATCCGATTTATGCGATTCCTCTTCGCGCCGGTATGAGTATCGGTATGCTGCTCATCAGCGTTGAATTACTGATCATGTTGTGTATCCTTCTGTTCATTCCGGGCGACTATGCCGGACCATGCTTCATCGGTTTTGCCATCGGTGAATCCTTGGGCGCGGCCGCTCTGAGAATCGCCGGCGGTATCTTTACGAAAATCGCCGATATCGGCGCCGACCTGATGAAAATCGTTTTCAAAATCAAAGAAGACGATGCGCGCAATCCCGGCGTTATTGCCGATTGCACGGGAGACAATGCCGGAGATTCCGTTGGTCCAAGCGCTGACGGATTTGAAACGTATGGCGTCACCGGCGTTGCGTTGATCACCTTCATTCTGTTAGCCGTAAGCGATCCCATCGTTCAGGTACAGTTGCTGGTATGGATTTTTGTCATGCGTATTATGATGGTGGTGGCCAGCGCTTTGTCCTATTTCGTCAACGAAAGCATCGCCAAATCCCGTTTTGGCAATGCGATGGAAATGAATTTCGAAACGCCTTTAACTTCGCTGGTATGGGTAACTTCGATCGTATCGATTATCCTCACCTATTTGGCTTCTTACCTGATCATTCCGAATCTGGGCGGCGATCCAACCCTTTGGTGGAAATTGTCTTCGATTATTTCATGCGGTACGCTGGCCGGTGCGGTTATTCCTGAACTCGTCAAAATATTTACTTCTACGGAATCGTCTCACGTCAAAGACGTCGTAACATCGTCCAAGGAAGGCGGCGCGTCGCTCAACATTCTTTCCGGTTTTGTCGCCGGCAATTTTTCAGCTTACTGGCTCGGTATGAGCATCGTGATTTTGATGTCCTTATCTTATTATTTCAGCACGATGGGAGTGGGCGCATTGATGGTCGTCCCGGCCGTATTTGCATTCGGACTTGTGGCATTCGGATTTTTAGGAATGGGCCCGGTGACCATTGCTGTCGATTCTTACGGACCGGTAACGGATAACGCTCAATCGGTGTACGAACTTTCCCTGATCGAACAGGTGCCGAACGTTAAGGATGAAATCAAAAAAGATTTTAATATGGTTGTCAACTTCGATCGCGCCAAACATTTACTCGAAGCTAATGACGGAGCGGGCAACACATTTAAAGCAACGGCCAAACCTGTACTAATCGGTACGGCGGTTGTCGGCGCTACCACGATGATTTTTTCGATTATTATGGCGCTAACCGATGGCTTGAAAGACGTGGAAGCCATTCAGAATTTATCCCTTCTTCACGCGCCGTTTGTCTTGGGGCTCATCACGGGTGGCGCCATGATTTATTGGTTTACCGGCGCTTCTACTCAAGCCGTTACGACGGGTGCGCATCGCGCAGTGGAATTCATCAAAGCCAATATCAAATTAGAAGGCGTTGAAAAAGCATCCGTGCATGACAGTAAAAAAGTGGTTGAAATATGCACGCAATACGCTCAAAAAGGCATGTTCAATATATTTCTTGCCGTGTTTTTCGGAACGCTCGCTTTCGCATTTACTGAACCGTTTTTCTTCATCGGCTATCTTATTTCAATCGCCATTTTCGGATTGTATCAGGCTATTTTTATGGCCAATGCAGGTGGCGCTTGGGATAATGCCAAGAAAATCGTGGAAGTCGAGCTTAAACAAAAAGGAACTGAGCTTCACTCGGCAACCGTGGTCGGCGATACGGTCGGCGATCCGTTCAAAGATACCTCTTCGGTCGCCATGAATCCTGTTATTAAATTTACTACTCTGTTTGGATTATTGGCGGTCGAATTGGCGGTAACGCTTACCTATGATGCCGGGTCAACGGTCAGCAACTTGTTGGCTGTCGCATTTTTTGCCGTATCGGTTTTCTTCGTCAGAAGATCATTCTACGGAATGAGAATCGGCGCAGATCAGAAATAAGAAATTATTTTCAATTAAATAACCCTGCGTTAGAATCGGAAAATGTAAATGTCATTCCGAACGCTAACGCCGAATTAACAGACCAAAGGGAGTTATCCTATGTCAAAAAAAACCCGCAAGGGCTCCGCGGGACAATTGCGATCCTACGAGACCGTGATCGTGATTGATCCCCAGATTGGCGACGACGGCATCAAAACCATCGTCGACAAAGTCAAAGATATCCTCACTCAACACCAATGTAAAAACGTGAAAGTGGAAGAATGGGGCAAACGTAAACTGGCGTACCCGATTCACAAAAAAACGTACGGTTTCTACGCGTTGTTCGAGTTCGAAGATATCGGCACAGCCGCTAAAGCGTTGGAAGAATATTATCACATCACGGAAGGTTTGTTGCGTTTTCTGACCACGTTGACGGACAGCCGCTTGCGCGCGGAACGTCTTCGCGAAAAAGCGCCGTTGGAAAAACCGGCCGAAGAAACCCTGGCCATATAAACCGGATGAAGGAGATGGGTTGTGGCTTTTAAAATGCCGGACATAAACCGGGTCATGATTGCAGGCAACCTGACGCGCGATCCGTCGTTTCGTCAGACGAGCCAGCAAACACCGGTCGTCAATTTTTGCGTAGCATCCAACCGCAAGTATAAAGACCAAAACGGCCAATGGCGCGAAGAAGTCTGTTATGTCGGCGTCGTGGCCTGGCATAAACTCGCGGAAAGTTGCGGCAAAAATCTGACGCGCGGCAGTGCGGTACTCGTCGACGGCGAATTGCAAAGCCGTTTATGGAAATCCGAAGACGGCGACGCCCGCACCGTGGTTGAAATCAAAGCCCATCGCGTTCAGTTCCTAGACAAACCAAACCGCAATGAAACTCCCGTAACTGACGACGACGCGTCGATCGAAAACGCCCCGTCGGAATCGTGGAGCCATTCAGAAAATTAATTAAGGATTTTTTTATGAACATGAGAGAACATCGCAATAAACGCAGAGAACAAAAAAACGTCATGGGCAAACAAAAGAATTGCCCGTTCTGCGAAGAAAAAGCATTGTATGTGGATTATCGCGACACGAAACGTTTGCAGAAATTCACCTCTGAACAAGGCCGCATCCTCACCCGCCGCACGTCCGGCGTCTGCGCCTTGCATCAGCGCCAATTGATCAGCGCCGTCAAATATGCGCGCCATCTGGCGATGCTGCCTTTTGTGAGCGATATGACCAAATAAAAAGTAATTTTGAAACCACACGGAGAACCGTATGAAAGTCATTTTGAGAGATAACGTTGACAACCTCGGCCAGGCCGGCGAGTTAGTCGATGTCAAACCGGGTTTTGCCCGCAATTACCTTGTGCCCAAAGGATTGGCTTTGGTATACAATAAATCCAACCAGGCGATTTATGAAAACGAAAAGAAAATGATCGCCGCTAAAGTTGCGCGTGAGAAAAAAGGCGCCGAAGAACTGGCCGCCAAACTCGAAGCCGCGTCGGTCACGATCGCCGTATCGGTCGGTGAAGACGACAAACTTTTCGGATCCGTCACGTCGCAGGATATCGCCAATAATTTGGCCGAACAAGGCCTGCAGGTCGACAAACGCCGGATTATTCTGGACGAACCGATCAAAGCGCTCGGATTGTATACCGTCGACGCCAAACTTCACTCCGAAGTCATCGCCAAAATCAAAGTTTGGGTCGTCAAACAGTAATTTCAGTTTAATGAACAACGATAATAAAAGCAGTTTCTGTTCGAAACTGCTTTTATTTTTTGATCCTACTTTCGTGTTTCCTTTATCGATGTCGGAATGTATATTCCCTATATACAAGTATTATCTATGATCACCGACAAACACACCCATACATACGAAGATTATTTGCGTCTGCCAGAAGGTGCGTCGTATCAATTAATCGGCGGAGAACTTATCATGTCGCCGTCGCCTGGTTTCTATCATCAAAAAATCGTTACAAAGCTGACCACTGAATTTCTTAATTTTGTCGCAATGAAAAACCTGGGTGAAGTCGTTTGCGCGCCGATGGATGTGAAAGTAGCCGATGACGAAGTTTATCAGCCCGACATTATTTTTATTTCAGAAGCCAACCGATCCATTATTCATGAACGCATTGACGGCGCTCCGGATCTGGTGGTTGAAATTTTGTCTGAAGCAACCGCCTATTACGATCTTCGACATAAGAAAAATATCTATGAAATCAGCGGCGTCAAAGAATACTGGATTGTCGACCCGATGGAAAAAACTATTGAAGTGTATCACTTGACGCACAAAAAATTTCAACTCGTTTCAGAAGTAAAACAAACCGGCTCGGTTAGTTCGATTCTATTGAATGGCTTTCAGATTGAACTCGAAAAGATATTCTAATTTAAAAACACGGAGAAACGCTCATGGCTTACCAATTTCTTCAATTAGAAATTGCCGATAAAATCGCCGTCATTTCGCTCAATAATCCGCCAAGCAACAGCCTGAAAATGGGATTGTTGCAGGAACTCGACCGGATGCTGGATGAGATGTATGCCAATTCCGAAGTCAAAGTGATGATCCTTACGGGCGCGGGTAAAACATTTGCCAGCGGCGCCGATATTGAAGAAATTTCCAAACTAACCAACGCTTCCCAAGCCAAGGAAATGTCGGCCTTCGGTCAGAAAGTTTTTCTGAAATTGGAAAGCGGACCGAAGCCCGTCATCGCGGCGATCAACGGATTTTGCCTCGGCGGCGGATTGGAACTGGCCATGAGTTGTCACATCCGGATCGCTTCCGATCGCGCGCTGATGGGTTTGCCGGAAATTTCGCTCGGTATTATTCCGGGTTTCGGCGGCACGCAGCGATTACCGCGTATTGTCGGACTCAGCAAAGCGACGCAAATGATTTTGAGCGGCGATCAGGTTCGTTCCGAAGAAGCGCTCGCCATCGGTTTGGTCAATATGATCGCTCCGAAAGACACGTTAGTCGATGATGCAAAAAAATTGGCCGCCAAAATAACTTCCAAAAGTCTCGTGTCGATCGGCAAAGCGCTGAAATCGATGGCGCAAGGCTCGCAAACCGACATAACCAAAGCGATGGATATTGAATCCACGTGCTTCAGCGAATTGTACGGCACGCATGATATGAAAGAAGGCGTCGCGGCGTTCTTAGAAAAACGTAAAGCCAATTTTCAGGATAAATAACCACTATAACACAAGATCGTTCTTTTCTTTGCCTTGATGCAAAGAAAAGAACCAAAAGAAAAATCAAGGCTGTAGAAAAAACGCCGGAACCCAAGTTCGCTTATTGTGGCGGAAAACAGTTCCGAAAACACAACGTGACATACTTTTAAAAGTTTTATCACGTTTTCCGCTGATGATGTGTTGCGAACTTGGATTCTTGATCGGCGTTTTTTCTAAGGCCGATTGCTGCAGCGAACATACTTTGTCTGAAAAACGACAAAAAAAAAATAGAAATTAATTTTAAAAGAAATTTGATACCCACTCACATCGTCAACTGGCGGGATGAATCGGTTTTAAAAAACATCCTGAACGACACACCACTCGACTGGCCATCGATTTTTCAAAACCACCATCCCATCGATCTTGAAATCGGCATCGGCAACGGCAGTTTCCTCGTCCCTTTCGTGCGCGATCACGCCGGACGGAATATGGTCGGCATCGAGATCGAAAGTTTCTACGCCCGCAAAGCCGATAAAAATCTTGTCAAAGATAATTTGACCAACGGCCGCGTTCTGATCGGCGATGCAAAGTTACTGACGTGGAAACTATTCGCACCACGATCAATCGATAACGTCTATATCAATTTCCCCGACCCGTGGTTCAAAAAACGACACAAAAAACGGCGTATGGTCAATCCGCTGACGCTGAGCATGCTCGCTTCGAAAATGCGATCCATCCTGACGATCGCCACCGATGACGAAGAGTACCGTGACTGGGTTATCGAATGCATCGAAGAAACACAATGTTTCGGAAAAGTCTATCCGGATTATTTCATCAATACGCTTGAAGGTTATTATCCTACCAAATACGAAAAAAAATGGCGCGCGCAAGGCAAGAATATTTTTTACATGAAATTTCAGAAAATCGCCGAGCCGAATCTGAACATCGATGAATATATTCTGACGCAGAATCTGCGTTTTGTTCTCGATAAAATAGCATCGAAAATTGCTTTGTAATTTCCTTCTGCTTTCCGAAAAAATTTATTTGACAAATATTTCTTTCATCAGTACAATTGAATTGTAGCCATTCTCATCGCGATATATTAATTGGTTATTTATTTCCGATGGATGAATTTATTCACATTCTCAAACTGAGGCGGTATAGCTTTCATACGATCAAAGCTTATCGTTCCCATCTTCGCCGGTTTTTCGATTATTACACCAATCGTGACCCGCGCGGCATTCACGATGCTGAAATTCGCCGGTACCTAAGCCATCTTGTCGAGCACAACGCTGTTTCGCGTTCGCAACAAAACCAGGCGATCAACGCGATCAAGTTTTATTATGAAGAAGTTTGCCGGCGTCCGATGCCGCTCATTAGTCGCGATCGCCCAAAGACTGAAAAGCGATTACCGGTGGTGCTGAATGGATCGGAAGTGGGAAAAATCTTTGATGAAATAAAAAATTTCAAACACCGGTGCATTATTTCTCTGATTTATGCATCGGGTTTACGCCTGAGCGAAGTGATCAATCTGAGCATTCCGGATATTGATTCGAAACGGATGTTGATCCATATCCGGGGCGCCAAAGGTAAAAAAGACCGGTACACATTGCTTTCGGAGAAGTCGCTTGAAATGCTGCGCCAATATTATAAGATGTTTCATCCGAAGAAGTGGTTGTTTGAAGGCGCCGATGCCGGTCGGTACAGTGCGCGCAGCGTCCAGTCGATCTTTCAAAAGGCGCTCAAACAAACAGGCATTACCAAACATGCTACGGTCCATACGCTGAGGCACAGTTTTGCCACCCATTTATTGGAAGCCGGCGTCGATCTGAGATATATCCAGGAACTTTTGGGGCATGAAAGCTCCCGAACGACCGAGATTTATACGCACGTGAGTAACCGAAAACTTTCTCAAATCAAGAGTCCATTGGACCATATAATATAACGCTAAAAATACACGCATTGCGCATAACAAATATGCACGGTGTCAATACACGCAATGCGTGTACAAAGAAGTTTTACAAAATCGGCGAGAGAGTAAGTGGCATCGAACGTCACTGAAAGAGCCAGCACGTCGTATAGCCCTGCTGGGGCTATACGCAAGGCGGCATCGATCGCCGAAAAAAATTCTCAAATTTTGATAAAAATCTTCATGGAAAGATTCGTAGAATCCCTAAAGCGTTCCGGCTGGCGGGACGGGAGAAGCCCAAAGGGGCGTGGATGCAATCCTCTCACGGAGCCGACAGACGGAACGCTTTAGGGAAGCGCGACTGCGGAGCTTCCGTGAGAATTTTTGGAAAGATGTATTTTTTTGGCGCATCGCTGCCGACATGCTTGGATCAAGAGAGACCGTAGCTGCCGGACGTGAAGCGGCCTTGAAGGACAAGAAGGGCTTGGACTCTCGCCGACTTCGCAAAACTGGCGGTTATACGTTCGTTTGATATAACATTTAAATAATTGAAACCCATCCCGATGTCATTTCGCTTACGCTTCATTTCATCGGGACGGCGTATACCCGCCGACACGTTTTACAAAATCGGCGAGAGAGTAAGTGGCATCGAACGTCCCTGAAAGAGCAAGCACGTCGTATAGCCTTGCTAGGGCTATAC
>JABWBZ010000392.1 GCA_013359335.1 bacterium | reverse complement strand
TGACGGGTACGGAAAACGTCCACGGTGAAGCCGTTAAAAAATTAGACATCTTTTCACACGACACGCTCGTCAATGTGATTTCCGGCGGTCGCGGGGAAATTTACATGCTCGGTTCGGAAGAAATGGAGCATCCGCTGAGCCTCAAAGACAATTACCCAGGAGGAAAATATATCGTCAATTTCGATCCGCTCGACGGTTCGTCCAACATCGATGCCAATGTGAGCGTCGGAACGATTTTTTCGATCTTGCGTAGATTCCCGAACGGCAATATGTCGGAGTCAGAAATGTGTAAACAAAAAGGCGTCTTGCAAGTGGCCGCCGGTTACATCATTTACGGATCGAGCACGATGTTCGTGTACACAACCGGACAGGGCGTTCACGGATTTACGCTCGACGCCAGCATCGGTGAATTTGTTTTATCGCACGAAAATATCACGACGGCCAAACAAGGAAAGATATACAGTATCAACGAGGGCAATTACAACAAATGGGATGATAAACTCCGTAAATATATTCATTATCTGAAAGAGGATAATAAAGCCGACAAACGCCCCTATTCTTCGCGCTATATCGGATCGTTGGTTGCGGACTTTCATCGCAATCTTTTATACGGCGGAATTTTTCTGTACCCCGCAGATCAATCCAATCCTCACGGCAAGCTGCGGCTATTGTATGAAGCCAATCCCCTGGCCATGATTGTCGAACAGGCCGGCGGCGCAGCCAGCGACGGGTATCGCCGGATACTGGAAATCGAACCGACGGAATTGCATCAACGTACGCCGCTCATCATCGGTAGCAAGGAAGACGTCGACATGGCGTGCGAATTTATACAAGGCAAACGAGGATGATTCAACCCATTGTAAAAAAAATTTAAACTTTCCGAGCCGCCATCCGATCGTGACTATTGAATGAGCAAAACACCCGAAGAGCGTTGTAATGCAATCACAAAAAGAAGATTACATTCTTAAGAAATTAAAAAAACAGATTTGGCTAAAGATTCAATTTTTAAATCCGAATAATTTATGGCTTCAAAAAAAGATCCGGGAGCATACTCCTCTCATAACGTAACCACCGCGAGCTCCAATGGCGGCGCCAAGTACGAACAGCGTCCCAAAACCAATCCGGCCGTGCTTTGGTGGATTCTTGCCGTGATCTTATTTATCGGCGGCACTTTCTTCGTGATCATGAGCCTTGCCTCAATTATGACCGGCGAATATGTAGGCAGCGGTAGCGGGTATGAAGGCAAGGATAAACTTAGCACATTAATCGGTTTGTTAGGGTTCTGCGGGCTCATCCCGATGGCTTTTACCGGGCTCATCGTATTCAGGCTGTTCAGAAAAAAGCGACAGCACGAAGAAGAATTGAAACTATGGCTTGAGTCGAGTATTCTTAAGTTTGCCGCTCTCAATCAAGGCAAAATCACGGCCGAAGAAACGGCGATGGAATTTCACATTGGCGTCGCACGTTCCAAATCTATTCTCGAAGAAATGGTTGTCAAAAGTATTGCCGAATTGCGCGTAACGGAAAATGGAAATCTGGTTTACGTTTTCAGCAGTCTCAATGACAATAAAGAAAAAACTGAAGGCATCTAATTTTTCTATTCTCCCTCCCATTCCTTAAAAAATTTTTCCAAATACATTTCCATGAAACGATGGCGCTCTGCCGCCATGGCCTGGCCGGTTGCCGTATTCATCCGGTCTTTGAGCAACAGTAGCTTTTCATAGAAATGATTGATCGTCGGCGCCTGGCTATTTTTGTAGGTTTCGAACGAATCATGACGCTCGGGCTTAATCGCCGGATTATACAATTCGCGTTGTTTAAATCCGCCATACGCAAACGCACGGGCGATTCCAATAGCGCCGATAGCGTCAAGCCGATCCGCATCTTGTACAACTTTTCCTTCGAGACTATGCAT
>JABWBZ010000391.1 GCA_013359335.1 bacterium | reverse complement strand
CGCAATACGTAGCCGACGCCGTGAAGAAAACCGGCGCCAAGCGCATCGCCTTAAGCGGCGGTGTTTTTTCGAATGTCAAACTTAACCAGGAAGTGTGGAAACGTACGAATCCTGAAGAAATTTACATTTTCCCGAATATGGGAGACGGCGGGCTTGCAGCAGGCGCGGCATTTGACCTTTATTTCAGAAAAAATCCGGCCTTCAGGCCGTATCGCATGCATGATGTTTATTTAGGGACAGAATTTACCGATTCCGAAATTGAAACATCTTTAAAAAATTCAGGATATTCGTACAAACGATACGATGACGTCGAGTCCGTTATCGCCAAAATATTGGCGCAGAAAAAAATCGTCGCCCGTTTCAACGGTAAAATGGAATACGGACCGCGCGCCTTGGGCAACCGCTCCATTCTCTATCATTGTGCCGATCGTTCGGTCAATTCATGGTTGAATGAACAGCTAAACAGAACGGAATTTATGCCATTTGCGCCGGTCGTTCTGAAGGAAGACGCCCCTGACTATCTCGTTAATTTCGACTCCGACCGTTCGTATGCGGCGGAATTTATGACGCTGACTTATGATGTTACACCTAAATGCAGCGATACGGCGCCGGCCATCACGCATATCGACAAAACGGCACGGCCTCAAATTGTGACCGAAGCAATCAATCCGTCGTATTATAACATATTGAAAGAGTTCAAAAAACTAACTGGTCATTCAATTCTGGTTAATACAAGCTTCAATATGCATGAAGAGCCGATTGTACGAACGCCTGCCGAAGCAATTTTAGCGTTTGAACAGAGTAAAATTCACGCTCTCGCTATGGGAAATTATATAGTTGAAATGGATTGGAATAAATCCTGATGACGCCTTCTGAAAAAACTATCAATATTTTAGGTTTTCACACGGCCACACTTACGCGTAATGAAATTTTAGACTTGGTTAAGCGATGGATCATTCGTCACGATGCTTGCCATCATCTCATGGCGTTGAATCCGATCAAGGTTTGCCGCGCCCGCAAAGAACCGGATTTGGCTTTACATATTCATGAGGCCGAACTGGTTTATCCTGATGCGTACGGTATCGCCTGGGCTATGAGACGCTTTTCTAAGAAAAAATACAAACCTATCCCCGGGTGTGACCTCATGTTGGACATCCTTCGATTGGCGGCTGAAAACCAATTCGCAATTTATTTGGTTGGCGCTTCTCAGGACATCCTTGAAAAGACGCGCGATCTTTTTCTGAGTCACTATCCAAACCTCGCCATAACCGGAATCAGAAACGGATATTTCAAAAATCAAACTGAAAAGATAACGGCGGCGAAAGAAGTTGTAAGCGCAAAACCCGATATTGTTTTTGTTGCCATGGGAGCTAAAATTCAAGAAGATTTGATTAAGCTTATTCGAATGGAAGCGCGGCAACAAGGTACTTCCATTCCACTGTTAATGGGTGTTGGCGGGAGCTTCGACGCGGTGACCAATAATGTACCCCGTCCGCCACGCTGGATGCTGAATATGCATTTAGAATGGCTTTTTCGGCTATTACAACAGCCATTTCGTGCGCCAAGAATGATGGCGTTGCCGAAATTCGCTTTATTGACGCTTGGTAAGAAGTATTTGAAATTGAATGTCGATTCAAAAACAGGTTACGATTTTTATCAAAATTTAATTTTAGAGTAGGAAAAATTTCGTGCTGGCATATTTAATAATATTTTTATGCGGTTTGGCCGTATCGTTTGTATTGACACCATTAATCAAAAGTGCATTGCTGCGAAGAGGGTTCGTCGACAAACCCGATGCGAGAAAGGTTCACACACGGGCAATCCCCAGACTTGGCGGTGTCGCTATTTACTTTGGTTTTTGTTTCAGTTTAGTAGTTGCTTATTTCCGCTATCCAACGCTATATGAAGACCGGACCGTGCAATTAAT
>JABWBZ010000102.1 GCA_013359335.1 bacterium | reverse complement strand
CCCCTAGATGAGATGCTATTCCAATTGAAAACGTCCGGATAGGCACTGGACGTAATGAATGAAACCCGTGATTTCGAGATACCGCATTTCGTTTTTAGGGAAATTGACGAGTATTAACTTACCGCCGTGGTCGGAAACCACCTGATAAAGTTCGGTCAGCGTGTTAATGCCGACGGTGCCGATATACGGCGTATCAAATTCCAGGATCAGGTCTTTTTGTTTGGTCGTTCCGAGAATTTCCATGTACGTATCAACCAGAGCACGAATGTCGGTTTCGCCCTCATATTGATTGAATTCTCCCCGGATGAGAACGATGGTTGTCTTTTTATAGAATTCCGGCAAAAGCTGAAGCGATTTCATGCGGATTTGAATGTGACGTTTGCAAACTGATTTTAAAAATATAAATTGAAGATGACAGAATAGCAAGGTGTTCATTTTTAAAGGAGGTATTACGTTCATGAAAGTAACAATTGCAGCGATGGTTTGCGTGTTGATAGCCGTGGTGTCAGGCTGTTCACCGGCGCCTAAAATGAAAGCGGAAGATTATTTCAAAACGACGGATTCCTTAGTTGCGCAAAACAAAATCGAAGAAGGTTTGAAAATGCTGGACGATTTGGCGGCAGCTTATCCAAAAGACACGGCAGTTATTATCAAATCGTGGACGGCGGCGGCGGATATTTATGCCGTGCATCTGCAAAATTTTCCAAAAGCCATTGAATCGTTGCAGCGAATCATCGATACCTATCCCGAAACGCCGCAAGCGTCCGTGAGCTTATTCAAAATCGGATTTACGTATGAAACGCTGGCTCACGATATGGAAAAAGCCAAAACGGTTTATGAAGAATTTCTGAAAAAATATCCTCAACATGAATTGGCCGAGAGCGTTAAAATTTCGTTGGACCATCTCGGCGAATCCGACGAGGAATTACTCGAACGAATTCTCAACAAAAACGAGAAACTCGACGACAAGACCACGGTTAAAGTCAAAGAAAAAGCCAAATAGAAAAAATACCAGAAAGATTTCCATGCATCGACTTTTTGAAACGCGGGCGAAAATTATCTGTACGTTAGGGCCGTCATCCAATACGTATGAGGCTATCGAAAAAATGATCGATGCCGGAATGGACATTGCCCGCCTTAATTTTTCTCACGGCAAACACGAAGCGCACCGGCAGGTTATCGACTATATCCGGCAAGCTTCCAAAAAAAACGGGAGAACGGTGGGGATTCTTCAGGATTTACAGGGCCCGAAAATCCGCGTTGGGACGTTTAAAAACGGCGCGACCGATTTAAAGAACGGTTCGCGCTTTACCATCACCAGCCGCGACATTGAAGGCGACGACGACATCGTTTCGACGACCTACAAAGCGTTGCCAAAAGACGTTCGGGCCAACGATATTTTATTGTTGGATGACGGGTTGATTTATCTGAAAGTTCTGCAGACCGATGGTGAAAATGTTTTGTGTGAGGTGATCAACGGCGGCATTTTGAAGAACAACAAGGGGATTAATTTGCCCGGCGTCAAAGTCAGCGCGCCGTCGTTGACGGAAAAAGATACCGAAGATCTTTTATTTGGTCTCGCCAACGGCGTGGATTATATCGCATTGTCTTTTGTTCGTAAACCGGAAGATATTCTACACGTCAAAGAAATTATTCGTTCGCACAAAAAAGATACGCCGGTGGTGGCGAAAATTGAAAAACCGGAAGCGCTGGAATGTATCGACCGGATTATTGCGATAGCCGATGCGATCATGGTGGCGCGCGGCGATCTCGGCGTGGAAATGAAAACCGAAGAAGTTCCGCCGATTCAGAAAAACCTGATCGCTAAATGTAATCGCGCCGGCGTGCCGGTGATCACGGCTACGCAGATGCTCGACTCGATGGTGAATAATCCGCGACCGACGCGCGCCGAAGCCTCCGACGTCGCCAATGCGATTCTCGACGGTTCCGATGCGGTGATGTTGTCCGCCGAGACGGCGTCAGGTAAATATCCGATTGAAACGATCGCAACCATGCGCCGGATTATCAAACTGATCGAACAGGATATGCAGACGGATTACGCGCGCCGGCGCCGTACGCCCGGCGAAATGCCACGCCTCCAGGAAGGCGTGGCCGTGGCCGCGTGCTCGCTCGCGGAAATGCTCGATGCGGATGCGATCGTGACCATTACGTTGACCGGCGCGATGGCCCGCGCCATTGCACGGTATCGCCCGAAAAAAGCTATTATTGCCATCACGCATGAAGAAAAAGTTCTGAGAGTTTTAAATTTAGTTTGGGGTGTGCGCGGCATTATTCTGCCGGAGATGAAAACGAATATCGACGACAGCGTTAATGAAATAAAAAATTGTCTGCTCGAAAAACGGCTCATGGAAAAAGGCCATCGGTTTGTTGTAACGGCCGGATTGCCGTTTAATTCACGCGGCCCGACGAATAGTCTGCGCGTTGAAACGATCGAGTAATTAGTCTTGCAACGTCACGCCGAATTTTGTTCGGCTTCTGCGAAAAAGAAATGATGGCGTTTTATTTCGGCTCCGCTGGATCGGTCGTTCAGCGGAGCCGAAACGACCATGAGAGCGTGTTACTGGATACACGCTTTCGCGGGTATGACAATGCCGTAATTATTCTTCGAAGGTCGGATTTTTGCCCTACCTGACTACTGCAATTTTCCCCGTCTTTGTAAAATCGTCGCCTGTAAATTTATAAATGTAAATTCCGCTGGGGACAAGCTGTCCCGTATGATCCCGCCCGTTCCACGTGAGACCGTTAGTTCCGTCGTAAACGCCTGATGGCAATTCGCCATAATCGATTTTCCTGACTAATCTTCCTGACATCGTGTAAATTTCAAATTGCAGCGAGGTGGTTTTGCGTAAGCGGAATTTCAGATTGATATGCGATTGGCCGTCGTTAACAAACGGGTTGGGATAGAAATGAAATTTTGCAATCGGATCCAGGATCACGGAATCCCGATTAAATGACACGCTGAGATAATAAGGCGCGCCACCGGGTAAAGTTTTTTCTTTGTTTACGATTATAATTGAAAGGCTATCGTCGGGAATTAATTGATCGATTAGAACGCTGGATACATTGCCGTGATTAGTAATGTATTTTTTATTTGAAACCTGATTGTATTCGATGGTAATGACTTCAAAGTAATTGCCGGACGCGATGGGATTAAACGTGATCGTACAACTTCCGGAATCTGTCAGGTAAAAGTTATGGTAGTAAGAAGCCAAGGACGGCAAAGTCCGGCTGACGGTTGTGTCGGCAAGATTGCGATTGGTTTCGAATTTGACGCGCGGATAACTTGATCCTTCAGGATAATAACTCGTTTCGTCGGCTCGGTTTTTTGTAAAATAATTCCAGATAGAAAATTCCGAAAACGCTTTCGACAATCCCGCATGTGGCTGTAAAACATCGGCCAGAGCATTGAGCGAGGATTGCGCTTGCATCGTTTCCCAAATTTGCCGGATGATGCCGGTTCCAAATTTCTTTGCGAGGTAGTGATTCCAGACTGCCGCTCCGTATTCATGACTGCCGTTATAGGCATTCAACATGACGTTCGGGCTATTAAAGTATGAAGGCAAATAGGAGTAATAATCATTCACTTCATCGTAAGCGACGTCTTCCATCCAGGTCGATGAGACTTCATAATACCAGAAGTCATCATCTGAAATTCTAGTGTCAGTATAACTCAATTGAACGGCATGAAAAAATTCGTGAGCGCACGTCACGCGGAGCGCATCGTATCCCTCCGTATAGTAGCCGCTGCTATAGTCATTGTCGATAGTAATGAAAGATAATCGCGGATCGGAATCCCATTCCGTGAAGCCATATTCTGAAATATTTCGAATGGTGACTTCGTAAAAACCATTGGACGGAAAATTAAACGGTTCTTTATAACCCAGCGTATCGATTTGAAGACGGTAAGCTTTTTCAAACGCTTTGCCCGCCTCTTCGAGATAATCGCGGACACCGTTTGAATTCAAGTCCTCAGGCGGAATCTGATCAAATCCGGATGTGTCGTGCTGGAAACGGAAAACTTTGTTTATACCTTTATAATTAAAAACATGATCGTAGAAAGTTTGTTGGACAAAGCTTTTGTGAAGTAGCGTCTTTTCCGGATGTTTTTTCTGATAAGCCTTGAGGTCGGCTATTATCGGAAATCCGCATTTAATAGGAGCCGACGATTGGAGAGATTGAGGCAGTTGGCCGGCCTGATTGCCAAGCAACATGCCAAAATATTCCATGCCCTGATCTTCGGTGATCGCTCCGGACTGAATGGCGTCTTTGATTTTTTGCGCGGAATTTTTTTCCTGGGCATTTAAGAAAAATCCATGGCATAGAACTAACAGCATAAAAAAATATTTCATTCAAACCGATCCTTACTTTTTTTGCGGTACGTCAGGGACAGGGGAACGCCTTTGAAGCCGAACGTTTCGCGCATTTTATTTTCGATATATTGGCGATAATTAGCTGGAAGTAATTTTGGTTCGTTGGTAAAAAATGCAAACACCGGCGGGCGAGATTTGATCTGCGTGACATAATTGATCTTGATGTCCTTGCCTTGCACGGCCGGAGGATGATTCATCGCAATGATTCTCCGGAGGAATTCGTTTAATATCGACGTGGAAATAGTTTTGTTGCGTTCGTCAAAAACCGTTTTCGTCATGTCGATAACTTTGTGCACGCGCTGTTTGTTCAAAGCCGATATAAAAACAAACGGAACGTACGACGTCGATCCGAGAGCTTGTTTCAGATGTTTTTCGTAGGCGAGATACGTTTTATCGTCTTTTTCGACTAGGTCCCATTTATTAATGACCATCACGAGGCCTTTTTTCAATTGACGCGCTTCTTCAAGAACGCGAATGTCCTGCGAGGCGAGTCCTTCGATTGCGTCGATCAGCAAAACGGCGACGTCGCATTCCTGAATGCTTTTGAGCGTACGCAGCGTGCTGTAAAATTCGAGATTTTCTTTGACTTTCGCCTTACGCCGCAATCCGGCCGTATCGATCAATTTGTATTTCTGTCCGTCATGTTCAAAATCCGTATCGATGGAATCCCTTGTCGTTCCTGGAATATCCGTCACGATGTGTTTTTGTTTTCCGATGACGGCGTTGACGAAAGACGATTTGCCGACGTTCGGTTTTCCAATGACGGCGAGGCGGATGACGTCTTTTTCAAATTCGATATCGTCGAGCGAAACCTGGAATTCGTCGCCGAGCATTTCAAAAATCTTATCGAGAAAATCACCGATATTGCGGCTGTTCAATGCCGAGATCGGGAAAGGAATGCCAAGGCCGAGGCGGTAAATTTCCGGGTCGGCGTTAATGGCCTGGCTGATTTTTTCGTTGTCAACTTTATTGGCGGCGAAAAGGCAGCGTTTTTTGGAACGCTTCAGGAGTTCGGCGATTTTCTGCTCGGCAGTTGTCAGGCCGGCATTGGCGTCCATGATTAAAATCGTGAGGTCGGATTCTTCGATCGCCAATTCCGCCTGCTCGCGAACGGCCGCATCGATCTGCTCGTGCGAGTCGTGGATAAATCCGCCGGTATCGATGAGGATGAATTGTTTACCAGCCCAATCGGAGATTTCATAATGACGGTCGCGCGTGACGCCGGGCGTGTCGTCGACGATGGCGTCCTGCCGGCCGATGATGCGATTGAATAACGTTGATTTGCCGACGTTAGGGCGGCCGATGATGGCGATGACGGGAAGGCGATTTTTTTTCACAAGTTCCTGTTCAGACGTTGGATTGAGCTTGAAAATCTGTTTCGAATTCGCTATGCTTTTCAAGTTCGCTAAACTATATATTACGCACAACTCTTTCAAGTTAAAACTTCCGATTTCCATTCATGGTTTTCAAAGAACTCAAGTTAAAAAATATAGGGCCGTTCGAATCGCATACGGTTATTTTTCCAGCCGGTCCTGCGCCGATGGCCTACGGCAATGCCGAAGGGAAGACGACCATTATCCACGCCCTTCGAAGCGCGCTAAGTTTCGATCGCGATCCGGAAAGATTATTAAAAGATGATGCCGCCGATGCGTCGGTCAAATTATCCTGTGCGTTCGGGAAAAAAGAAATTTTTATTGAAAAAAAATGGAAAACGGCAGCTGTGTCGTCATGGAAAGTGACCGTCGAGGATCGCGTGGTGAACCTGTTGAAAAACGTGGAAGCGGCTGGCTGGAAAAAATGGTGGCTGCAGCAATGCGACGGCGAGGAAACTGAAAACGAAATGGTGGACGCACGGTACGAGTTTTTACTGAATCTTATTTTCGATGGTTCGCCGGATTTTCTTCAACGGTTGACGGATGGAAAAACAGTCGATCACTGTTTCATGTCCGATGCGTACTTTGTTTCGTACCAACGTTTGATCGACATTGAATCGGAGATAGGCGAGGAAGTGCGTCAATCGAAGCTGGTAAGCCAGGAACGTTCGAGAGACTCCAAGAAGATAGGCCTGTTGTCCAAAGAAATCGGGCAGATCGAGAGCGAAATTCAAAATAAAGAAACGCTCGCCCGGCAATTAGAACAAAAGCTTTCCGGCGAACAAAAAGATATGCATCAGGCTTCGCGAATTCATGAATTCATTGAGACCAAAAAAGACGAATTGCATAAAATCGAATTTGAACTAAAGACGTACCGTTCGATCATTGACCATAACACGTTGACCGATCTGAGCGATGAGGAATTGGCGGAAATCGACGAGAAACGTAAACGGTATGAAAATCTGACTAAACGGATTGTCGATTTTGAGCAACGGCTGATCGAACGTTCTCACCTTGAAAAAAACCTGATCGGACTTCAACAGGAGTTGAGAAATTTTAAAAAAGAGGCGGTACCGGCAGGCGAAGAATCGGGCGATGATGTTCCCTCGCCCAAACAAATTGCCGTGTATGAAAACGAATCGAAACGTATCGAACAAAAATTGAAAAGTTATGCCGATCTTGAATCGGATATTGAAAAACTTAAGCAAGAACGGCAAGAATTCCGCACCGCCTACGACCAATTCCAGGTTTTCTCCAAAACCAAAAAGCTATTTTCGCAAAACGATTCCAAAAAAATCAAATCGTCCATTCAAAAATTAGAAGATCAGCGGACGTCGATCTTGAAGGAGCTTGAGGAATTGCAGGCGTCTGCGCACGAAGATAAATATTCAAAGTTACTGCGTTCGTCTCAGGCAATGCAGCAGCAGACGCTTGAAATTTCCAAACAGATAGCAGAACTGATTCGCCGGAAAAGCACGCTGGCGGTACAATTGCAGGAATTAGAAAAACGGACGAACGGGGAAGATGAAGCGCGGAGACGGATATCATTGAAACGGTATACTAAAATCGTTCAGGAAGGATTGTTGTTTTTAAGAAACCGGCAATTCGAACAATCGCGCGAGGCGTATATTAAAAAATTATCGGCGAAACTTCCGAAATCGCATCGGTCCGGCGCGGTTGCCCTTGCCAAAATTTTATTTTCTTTGGATCATTCTTCTGAAGAAAAACAAGCCGTGTTGTTGCAGCGCTCGCAGACCGAATTGCTTCTGATCGGGATGATGCTGCGCGCCGCCGTGTTGGATCAGCAGACGCATATTAAAAATATTATCCTGGATGAACATCACCGTCAATTGCTGGATGCGTCCCAAGTTCAATCGCTTCAACATTGGTTAGAGCAATGCCGTTTTGAGCAGTCGATCGCGTTCGTTCAAAAGCAGCCTTAAAATTCAATATCGCCCACCACGACTTCTTCCCGTATCGGACTGATAATTTCCGCGACCACTTTCCTGTGAGCCGGATGATCGTTGTATATCCGAAGGTCTTCTTTGTTTACAAATTGGCTCACGAGCATCAATTCGTAACCTTTGTTCCTGTCGGAAAAATTGACACCGGCGTGCATTTCCAGTAATTGAGGAATTTCATTTTTCAATCCGTTCAATCCGGCGATCATCCGATCGATTTTGTCCTGTGATACATTCGGAAAAAGTTTGAATAAAACAACGTGCGTGACCATGTTTCTCCGTTGAAAATAAAATTTACGGAGAAGTTTTAAAAAAACGCGATGAAACTCAAGAGGAAATGATTAGTGACGTCAAATGCATTGCTTGCTGCTGTGTATTAAAATTTTTAATTGCTAAATCGGTGGGCATTGCGTAAAATACAGTATAGGGGTTATCGTAGAATTCGAACATACCATTCTTTACAAATAGCGATCATGCAACCCAAACCCCAATCTGTACCGCAGCGGACAACGATTTTTGTAAAAATAAAAGAAATACCGAACAAATTCATACGCTCACACAATTGCGCGATATACGATTGCCGAAGCTGATGAGCGGGGAAGTTCACGTCCACTGAGACCACCCCCCGCCCCCTCCTTGGCAAGAAGGGGGATGAAGGGGGTGGTTGGAGCCGATGATGAAAAATAATCGAAAATGGGTAAATTATATAACCGCCGGGCACAAAAAGAAAAACGGCAATATCTTCGTAATAACGCCACGAAAGCTGAACAATTACTCTGGCTGCAACTGAAAGGAAGCCAGCTTGGCGTGAAGTTCCGAAGACAACATGGGATCGGGCGTTTTATTCTCGATTTCTATTGCCCTGAAATAAGGCTGGCTCTCGAAGCCGATGGTTATACGCACGAATCGCCTGAAGCGAAGATCCGTGATCGTGAAAGACAGTCGTGTATTGAAACATACAAGATTCATTTCCTGCGATTCACCGACGAAGAAATCGCCGGCAATATGGAAAAAGTTCTGGCTACCATTAAACATGAAATAGCAAGATTGACCAAAATCCAATGATCGCTACGTCCTGCGTGAAGGCAATACGCATCAAGGAAATTTGATATGTGGTTAGAATTAGTCAAAGAAGGTTTGAAAGAAATCAAAGAACTGATCGACAAAAAAGACAAACGCCGCGAAAAAGCGTTCGACGCCGTCGAAGCGATTAACCGCGCGGCGAATCGCACTACGATCTATATTACCAAATCGGTCAGCGGAACGTATAAATCGAATCAGGAATTGTCCGACCTTTGGATGGAAGCCGCAAAAGCGGTGCGCAATCTGGATCAGGATTTGTATTGGCGATTATTGGGCAAGGCGGAATTTTGGTCCAATCCCGAAGAATGGTCTGAGGACCGTGTGAAAAAAACGAAAATATCGCTTTTGGAAATCAAACGATCCGCGAGAAAAATTTTACAGAAAACAAAAAAATGACGCCGATGATGTTTTATTACCATTTGCACCCATGACCGGTTGAATATATTCGGTATTATCCGTCAGGGGAAATGATATTAAATGAATACGGAAATATCGTAACCGACAAATGGGAACGCACGTCCGTTTTGCGTCCGAATGTGCGTAAACTGAATTGTAAGCATAATAGAGATTCTCATGTGTCTTAGTGTTGAAGTCTCTTTGATTCATTCAAAAAGCAACGCGCTTGACGATTTGATTTTACGCTTTCTCCAGATGAGGATAACGGCATAAACGACAGCGCAGAAGATCAACGCTAACGCGGAATAAAAAATCACCAATTGGACGGCCATAAGTTCAGTAGCCACCGTCTCGATATAATCCTTCCCGAAATAACCCAACAGTACCAGCATTCCTGTTTGTAAAACAATCGCAAAAGAATCGACCACGAGAAACTTGCTGATGCTGAAGCGGAGAAATCCCAGCGCGAAATGGACATTGGATCGCAGGCCGTAAATGAATCGGCCGATGATGATGGCTTTGATGCCGTTGCGTTGAACGAAAAGTTCGGCGCGCAACAGCCTTTGCGGCGACAGTAGTAACCGAAACGGCCAGATTTGAATCAACCGGCGCCCGAGGTAACGCGTGAGCGAAAATTGATACAGATCGCCCGCAAGAATGCCGCCGAAAAGCGTCATGAAAGCGAAAAACGGATGAAGAAAGTTGATGGCGATCAGATACCCCGTCGCCAGCGAAATCAGTTCTTCAGGAATGGGCAATGGGATGAGCGTGGTGAGAATGAGAAGCCCGAATATCGACACGTAGCCGTACCATTGATATTCCGACGTGAGCATTTGTAAGACGTGCTGAAATTGTTCCATGAATCACACCTGGTGTTCGTAGTAAAAACTGTCCGGTATCGGCTGCTGCAAAACTTCTTCGAGCGTGCTTTTTCGGCGCAGCTTCAAATCGACCAGTACGCCGCAGTGATCCGACAGAGGTTCATCAGGATTATCCAATACGACGCGTGCCGACGCGATCTCGACGTCGCTGCGATTTTGTTTCGAGCAAAGCGTTATGACGTAATCGATGCGCTCGTCCTGGTCGTGCACCGTAGGCCGGCGTTCATACGAACGATTCAGAAAGAATGTGTGTCCGTTTTTTTCCCGATTCGTCATCGCATAAGTATCGCCCGATCCGTCGTCGAAATACCGGCGAATCCATAACTGCATCTGGTAGTATTCTATCGAATCCGGGTTAAAATTAAAATCCCCCGCAAGAACGATGGGTTGCTTGAGGGGGAAATTTCGGATAAACTGCTGAAGCTCCGATAGCTGAAGCATTCGCCGCTCGGTATGCTTTATCTTTTTTCCCGATCCCATATGCGTATTAACGATATTCATTTTTCCGGCAGGCGTTTCGATCTGGATCATTTGAGCGCCTTTTGCGGCAAAATATTCATCGGCGCGCGTGTGGCTTGAAAACGACATGGCGTTTTGTTCGATAATCGGATGTTTGGATAAAAACATGAGACCATTTCCGATGCGTCCCTTCCAGATATGGCGATGAGGCTTATAATAAGTATAGGGGAAATCAAGATGCCGGTAAAGATAGGCGGCAATCGTATCGCACCACACTTCCTGAAGCGCGATCACGTCGGCGTTGAGTGCGCGGATGTGGCTGACCATGGCGCGAATACGGCGGTCGATGTTTTTGGCGATGTGCCATCGTCCGACTTTGAGTCCCCAGACATTATAAGTTAAAACCGATAGTGGAATCATAGTTGCTCCCAATTACTTTTAATTCAAGTAAAAGTAACAACCGTTTGTTATCGGGAGTTAATCGCAGTGTTATCGATATGTAATTTTGAGATTGGGGTATATGCGAATTGAG
>JABWBZ010000101.1 GCA_013359335.1 bacterium | reverse complement strand
AATCATGCTGTTTGAGCCAATCTACAAAGGCATCGCTGTTTTCGATTCTCAACGGAATATTTAAATGCTGCCGCATGGCGTATTCCGGAATCGAAGGATCGACGGCGACTTTGGAATCGATCAGCCGGTAAAGTTCCTGATCGTCGTCGGCGAGATAGATGGCCATCCTCGAAATATTCATAAGCTTGACCACGCGATGCGTCAGGATTTCGATCAATTCAAACAGAGAAATCGTACTCGTCGCGTTTCGTGCAAACTCCAGGATATTGGCTTTGTAATCATACGCCTTCCTGAAGAATAAATTGTCCAGCGTCGCCTGAATCCGGTTTTTGAGCGGGTTGAATAACGCAGCCAGTAAAATGGTGATCATGATCAATCCCGGATCCACGGCGGTAAATGAACTACCGAAAATCAAAGACGACGCGCTGACGACGGCAACATACAACGTCACCAACGCGATGCTTAGGATCGTAAATGCTACGCTTTTCTTCAACACAACATCCACGTCCCAGATATGATACCGCGTAATCGAGACGAACATGCCGAACGGAATAAAAATTAAAAAAAGAAAGCTATAATCGGACATAGCCGGCAAAAACTGATTGGCAACCGCGCCCTTCTGAAGAAATGTCGGCAGCATGTGCAATAGCAGCGGCGGCGCAAATCCGTATACCATTCCAAACAGCAGCCATTTCAAACGTTTCCGCTCATGCTGAAGCCTCATCCGGCGATACGTCAAAACAATCGACGCCAAACCGCCTGCAAACAATGCGAAGGCAATGAAAGTCAAAATTAAATAACTCAACGCAACATGTTTAATGGATGCATGAGCAATTCCGAACCCAAATATTATGAGTAAGCCCAAACCGTACATCGCCGAGATCCATTGTTTGCTGTCGGCCGGTTTGTCCTTTGGAAAAATCAGTAAAATATGAAAAAAAACGATAGCGCACAGCAGCATGAAACCGTGGCCGGTGATAGTTTTTAGAAGAATTACATCATACGAATAAATAAATGCATCGAGCGGGCCGAGCGTGAGCGATAAGTACGCGAACATATTGGCAAAGAAAAATAATTGACTCACCGATTCTTTCGGCTTCAACCAAATAAGAAATAAAGAAAATACCATCAGCATCGCTCCACCGATCCACCGCGGGCGTAAAAATAACGGTCCTGTCTCGGCCAATGAAAGGGTACGAAATTTTAAAGTAACGGTTTTTAACGAATCGCCGCGAAGAACCGTTTGATCGGTCGGTGTGAGAGGATAGAGAATATTCTGCAACTGCCGGTAAAAGCCCAATCGTACGGCTCGTTCATCCGCCGTATCAATCGAAGTGGATAAGGCAGGGACGATAATCCGATCGCCGGGTATCAGCCCTTGTTCGGCCGCCGGCGAAGGTGTGCGAATTGCCGTGAACCTGATACAAACTGTTGCATTCGGATTGTCACGCTCAAATTCAAATGAATCGATTCCAGTCACGCGCGAAACATCCCGTTCCGAGAGCGTCAGGGGCACGAGCATATTGAACACCGGGAGTCCCGGTATCCATACGGCCATCCAAATCATGATGTATGTTATACTGCGCCATTTCATTTCGTCAATACAAACGCGACCCACTCGCCATCGATCCGCCGATCAACTACCGACAAACCGCCGGCTTGAAACACCGACGCCATTAATTCGATCTCACTCGTCAAGATTCCCGAAACCATGAGCAATCCTCCGCGTTTGAGTTTCGCCGTCAGACCATCCAGCATCGAGGTAATAACCGAACGTTGGATATTGGCGAGAATAAGATTGAACTTTTTCGGCCATTTTTTCGGAAGGGTTTCCAATGCGCTTTGAACAACGGAAATTTTGTCACTGCACCGGTTGTGACGGATATTTTCGCGGGCATTTTCCGAGGAATGTTCATCGATGTCAAAACCATACACTTTGGCCGCTTTTAATTTTATCGCCGCAATGGCAAGAATGCCTGTTCCGGTGCCCGCATCCAGCACAATCGCCTGAGGCCGAACATACTTTTCCATCATCTGAAGCACCAGCCTGGTCGATTCATGCGTTCCTGTACCAAATGACATTTTGGGATCGATAATGAGGATTAATTCATTTTTTTTGCGTTTGTAAATTTCCCAGGAAGGCCGGATGACAAACCGTTCACCCACTTTGGTCGGTTTGAAATATTTTTTCCATTCGCTGCCCCAGTCTTGCGCGGGAATTTGTGCTACGCTGACTCGTACAGATGAACCTAGTATTGCATGAATCGCATGTTCTGCGTCATGAGCATTTTTAAAATGCGCCGAAGGAAAATACGCCGTGAGATTCGGATAGTCTTCCATAAGGCCGGTGGAACCGAGTTTGAATAATTTTTCGGAAACGGATTGATTGACCCGGTGCAATACAAGCTGCCACCAGAAATCCGGTTGTGCTTTTTTGGAGTTCATATTTTTAAAATTTTTGTCAGCCGTGGAGGACGTGATGGACGGCTGAGGACAGAGACTGATCGATGTGTGTTTTCAATAATACGGCATGAACGTTGTATTGTCCGATTTTTTTCATTTCAGTTAACGATTCGATATGATCGTCGTCGCTGTACACGATGACCGGAATCGGCGACAGATCGGCGTGGGTAAGTTTGATTTTCCCCAAAATCATTTCGCCATCCGTATGATCGACGACGATCACGTGAGGATCAAATTTAACGGCCGTTTCCTGCGTGATTTCTTCCGCGCCCGTAACCATCGTCGTGTAGCCGGACGCTTTCAAAACGCGGCTGGCCAGAATGCGTGGAATTCTTTCCCGGTCAACGATCAACACACGGGTTTGCTGATCGTCACGAATTTCTTTGGATTCCATTTCATCGACAATTTTGGAAGCTTCGAGAATCAAACTGGTGATATTGGCCGATAGAGTTTTATTCGGCGCACGCGTATTCTCATGAAACATATACGTCGTACCGCGGGATGCGGCCAATTGCAAAAAAGCGTCTTCCTTGATGGCGTCTTTGCTGGTCGCATACACAACTTTGCCGTCTTCGATGAAAATTTCACCGATCTTGCTTTTCGTATGATTGTAAAATTCAAATGAACCTGTACGGCGACTGTGTTCCTTTTCCTGGGCTTCCGCAAAAAAATGTGTTACCGGCGTATAGCGGCGTTTGAGCTTGGCTTCGGCAATTCGGATCCGGCTGCGCACCATGACTTCCGAAAGGCGAAAAGGCTTGGTGATCGCATCCACGGCGCCCATCTCAAAACCTTTGACGATTTCCTCTTCGTTAAAATGGCCGGTTACGAAAATCACGGGTATGTACGCGGTCTTTTCGTCTTCCTGCAAATGTTTCAACGTCATGTAGCCGTTCATCTGCGGCATCATGACGTCCAGCAAGATCAGATTGAACGGCGCTTGTTTGACTAATTGCAGCGCTTCAGCGCCGTCGGCGGCGTACGTCATGTCATATCCTTCAAGTTCAAACGCGCGCATGAGAGGTTCGACGGCTTCACGCTCGTCGTCTACGATGAGAATTTTATCTTTGGAGGCCATAGGTTGGGTCGGATATCTGTAAGTCTATCTCGAAAAAATCAACGGATTACGGATTCAAATTTTTTGAATTATGCAACCGGCGGCGTTTCTTTGCCGAGCAAGCGGCGGCATTTATTGATAATTTTATTGGTCGGCGTCGTGATCATATTATGCCGCGGAACGTCTTCCTGTGAAAATCTGAAAAAACCGTCCTCCCAATAAATCATATCGTAAATGGCGTCTTCGCCTTTTCCTGTGCCGAGCTGTGCGTTAAAAATCTGCCCCTTTACAAAAAAAACATTGCCCTCGAGCGTTCCGTCGGAAATCAGCAAATTGCCGGTTTTGGCCGTATTGGTGAGCAGTTGCAGAATGTCGAGCACACTCACGTCGCCGAGTTTACCGAGAAATCCGTCGCGCAGCGTCGCTTTTTCTTTTTCAAAAGCATCCACGTGGCTGAGCAGGTTCTCGATTCGTAGCAAAAGGTCCTGGCGTTTGGTGTGGCGTTTGACGAGATATTCGTTGGCGCCGGCGCGAAAACCGCGGATTTCGGTGAGCATATCGTCGATCGACGTAAAAAAAACAAACGGCACCATCGGGATGGCCGATGTATCGCGCACGCGCTGGCACAATTCAAATCCGTTCATCTCCGGCATAAAAACGTCGCTGATGATCAAGTCCGGTTTTTCCTTATTCGCCAGATCGAATGCCATGGCTCCTGTCCCCGCGGCAAATACCACGTAGTCTTCTTTTTCGAGACTTTCCTTCAGAATCGTACGGGTCGTTTCGTCCGCATCGGCAATCAGGATTTTGCGTGCCGCTTTTTTGAGTTCAGGCATGCCCGGCTCTCCGGTTAGAATTTATTGAAAAGATTTTTTTTCGTCGGTAACGCGGCAATATTCCATGATGACGTTCATCGTTGCCGTGTGAATGGTTGGCATCACGTTGATACTAACGGATTCAAACCGGAATGTCCCCTCTTTCCATTCGCCTAAGTTGTAAATCGCTTCTTCGCCGGCAAATTGTTTGAATTCCGCGTGCATCATCCGGCCTTCGTCGAAATGAATTTCTGCCTTGTCGCCGCCGCCGGTGATAGTCAGAATCCCGGTTTTTTTATTCATCATCAGAAGCTGGAAAACATCAACCAAAGAAAGATCGCTGAGTTTGCCCGAAAGGCCTTCTTGAATTTCGCGCTCCGCTTGTTTGAATTCCTGCGCTTTGGTGAGCATCGCTTCGACTTTGCCGATCAACTCTTCTTTTTTCAGATTGGATTTGATCAGGTAATCGTCAGCGCCGGTGCGAAACCCGCGCAATTCCGTCGCCACCTGATCGATCGACGTGAGGAAAATAAACGGTACCATCGGGATCGACGACGTTTCACGAACGCGTTTGCAAAATTCAAATCCATCCATCTGCGGCATCAAAATATCCGAGATCACAAGATCGGGTTTTTGTTCGTTGACGATCGTAAGGCCCTCTACGCCGTTATCGGCTTCAATGACTTCGTAGTTTTCCTTGCGCAGGTTGATCCCAAGCAGCGTCCGCACGGTCTTATTATCGTCCACAATCAGAATTTTCTTACCCATTCGTACCCTTCATTCAAGCGTAATTTTACCTCAACCCGTCATCACGAGTTGACGCGAAAGTGTGTATCCATAAAACAATGGGGAACATATCAAGATTCCGATATAAAATCAATGGTTTTTAGCGCGAATCGCGGCTTTTTGAGTCAATTTTTCTTGGGCGGATTCCAGCGGACGGTGATGGTTTTGGTATCATAATTTTTTGAAATAGCAGGCTGATAATCTTCAAGGGGCGTATTACGAAGACTGCACGGAAATTTGCCGTGGCTCCCCATGGCAAACAGCAAGACGTCCGCATACCAATCGATAAAATCGTTTTCGGTTTCGTCCGGATCGTTTTGCTTAAGTTGGTAATAAATCCTGTAAGTTTCTTCTTCGCGGTCATTGCCGATGTAACTCGACGAACGGCCTTGATAAAAAAGACAGTCGAGCAGTTTCTGATGTACGTAGGCTCCCTGATGATCGTCCAGATTTTCCGTATCGAATTTGAGAAACAAAAATTTCCGAGGCCGCCTTTTTTCTTCTTTAACTGCCCTGCGCCAGTCGAGAACAGCGTCATGAACGAGCTGAACCAGCAGTGTTTCCAGATTCGACAAGGTTTCGTCCGCAGCCGCGCCAATGGTCAGCGCTTCAAACGCAAATCCGTAAACCAAATCCGGATTCCGGTGCAGGCTCTTGAACGTCACGCGCAGATCGAGCCCGCCGTAATGGCCGCCCAAACCGTTATCGCCGTTCACGCGCACATCGATTTGAAAATAACGATCACCTTCACCGTCGTCAATCGGTTCGGCCTTTTTCTTCCATTTTTTAAAGTCGGATTCTTTGTGTGAAATCCGCTTCATGCCGAATCCGTGCAATACGCGCTGCAAGACCGGATGAAATTCATCGTTCAGCGCATCCAAAATCTCTTTAGCAATGTCCATGTCCTTCGGACGATTACCATAGGTCATAATCGGGGCATTGACGAGATTGACGTCCCACGCGCTGCGTGCATTAAAATGGCCTTGTACGGAAACATAAAAATCATGATTTTCAATATCGTGCCACAGCGGCATTTCCTGACCCATCACCACCGAAGTCGTCAGACACCACAATATTATGCTTCCATAAAGTTTCATAAAAAAATCAGAATAAAAGAGCGCATCATCCAGCAAAAAATTATCCCATTATCCATCCTCCGCCGAAAATCAACTGTCTTTCATCATTTTTTTCAATTCATTCAACGCATTCAACGCTTCAATCGGAGTCAGAGAATTCACGTCGGTTTGACGGAGTAGGTCTTTAATTTTTTCTCCGACGGTATCTTCAAAAATCGTCATTTGCATTGGCGTAACGCCGATCTCAGAACGGTCTTTGTGCGCGGAAATATCGTGCGATTCAAGATTTTGCATGACTTCGCGCGCGCGTCGGATCACGTCTTTGGGAAGGCCGGCTAATTGCGCCACTTCGATGCCGTAACTGTGATCGCAGCCGCCGGGAACAATTTTGCGGACGAAAACGATTTTATCCTGATATTTTTTAACGAGCATATTATAATTTTTCACGCGCGGGAAAAGTTCCTCCATCTCAACCAACTCGTGGTAATGTGTCGCAAAAAGCGTTTTCGGATGATTCAAGGGATGGTTGTGCAGATATTCCACAATCGCCCAGGCAATTGACAACCCATCGAATGTGCTCGTTCCGCGCCCGATTTCGTCCAGCAAAATCAAACTGCGCGACGTTGCATTATGCAAAATATTCGCGGTCTCATTCATTTCGACAAGAAACGTGCTTTCACCCGCGGCCATGTTGTCCGATGCGCCGACGCGCGTAAAAATTTTGTCGACGACGCCGATCACCGCCGATTTCGCCGGTACGAAACTTCCCATCTGCGCGAGCAGAACGATCAGGCCAACTTGCCGGAGATAACTGCTCTTTCCGGCCATGTTCGGCCCGGTGATAATGTGAATCTGACTCTGCACGTCCATATGCAAATCGTTGGGAATAAAAGGTTCGCCGGCGGGTAATAATTTTTCCACCACCGGGTGCCGGCCTTCTTCGATCGTTATGGTTTCGCCGTCATTGACGACCGGCCGCACGTATTTATTCGCCGCAGCAACTTCAGACAGCGACACATAACAATCGAGTTCGGCAATCAATCCGGCGTTGCGTTGAATTTCCGCCGTAAATCCAGCAATCGTTTTCCTCAGTTGATCGAACAATTCTAGTTCGAGGCGATTGATTTTCTCTTCGGCCGTCAGAATTTTTTCTTCGTATTCTTTGAGTTCGGGCGTGATGAACCTTTCCGCATTGCTCAACGTCTGTTTACGGATATAATCCAACGGAACTTTATCTTTGTGCGTATTGGTAATTTCGATGTAATAGCCAAAAACCTGGTTGTATTGAATTTTCAGTGAGCCGATTCCCGTCCGTTCGCGCTCCCTGTTTTGTAAATTGGCCAGATACGTTTTTCCATTGAACGCAATATCGCGGAGCGAATCGAGTTCCTCGTTGTATCCTTTTTGAATCACATTTCCGTCTTTGATTTGCACCGAAGGATCGTCGACCAACGCGCGGTCGATCTCATCCGTTACCTGATCCAACGGTTTCAACTGACGCCGCAATTCCGTCAAAGGCTCGCTGGTAGCGGATTCCATACACGCCAATATTTTCGGGATCATCGCAAGTGAACTGCCCAGCGCCCGGATTTCACGCGGATTGACGCGATTGGCGCATACTTTCGAAATAAGGCGCTCGACGTCGGTCATGTCTTTCAAAATCGCAAGGATATTTTCGCGTAATCCGAGGTTCGCATGAAGTTCATCCACGGCCATGAGGCGGCGATTGATTTTGTCGAGCACGCGCAAAGGCCGCGTGATCCACTGTTTCATCATGCGCCCGCCCATGGGCGTTTGCGTTTGATCGAGGATAGCAATCAGGCTGCCGTGCACGCCGCGTTCCGTCGACGCGCTCATGATTTCCAGATTTCGCAACGTCACCGCGTCGAGCATCATAAAATCCGTCCGATCCAGCGTCGCCATGCGATTGACATGCGCCACGTCCGTGCGCTGTGTTTCTTTCAAATAATGCAGAGCCGCACCCGCCGCGCACACTCCAATCGTGTATTCCTGTACGCCAAATCCTTTGAGCGAATGCGTTTTAAAATGACCGAGTAATTTGTCAAACGCGTATTCGTACGTGAAAAGCCAATCTTCCTGCCGCGTGAGAATATACGGCCAGCGCACGGACTTCAGTAATTGCGTCAATCGATCGTACAACTGAAACGGCACGACGATTTCCGCCGGCGTGAAGGCGTTTAAACTTTCGAGCAATTCTTTTTCGGAAAATTCGCCGGCGAGAAATTCGCCGGTCGATCCGTCGATCAGCGCCAGCCCGTAACGGTCTTCCGCAAAAGCAATACACCCTAAAAAATTATTACTTTTCTGATCGAGGATTTTATCGGACAACGTCGTGCCGGGCGTGACGACTTCGATGACGTCGCGTTTGACGATGCCTTTGGCGGCTTTCGGATCTTCAAGCTGCTCGCAAATCGCGACGCGATAACCGGCGCGGATCAGTTTCGGCAAATAACTTTCCAGCGCGTGGTACGGAAATCCCGCCAGCGCCACTTCCGCGGCTTTGCCATTGGCGCGTTTCGTGAGCGTGATGCCGAGAACTTTATGAACATTGCGCGCGTCTTCGTCGAACGTTTCATAAAAATCGCCCATCCTATAGAGCAGGATCGTGTCTTTATATTTCGACTTAATCTCAAAATATTGCCGCATCAACGGCGTGGAATCTTTTAATTCGGGAATGCTCATGAAAAATTTTGGTGATAGTTAGAAATGTGAGGGAGTATAGCGAGAATAGAGGATTTATTCAAATTTATAAATGCAATGGCACACGGATGACACTGATTTAACGAGTTACCGCAGATTTCAACATTCGAAAAACAGTGAAAATCCGTCGCGTCCGTGTTATCGGCGTGCCTTTGACAGTCGTTTTATTTCTCCAGCAATTTGTTCAACCACTTCTTCATTTTTTATTTTGTCATCAACGCTGAAAACTATAAATACTCGGCCACCAAATTCTTTTGAAAACTCGTCAAAACTTGCTTTCATTCTTTCAGTAGTTGAATAATTTCCAAAATTTGCCTTTGCTGTCACAGGCTTAATTTGAATGCCAAATGCTTTATCGCCTACCCAGCCGAGATAATCAATGTCGCCGGCATGGTCAAGTTTAGGGTCACTTTCTTCAAATTTTACATCTGGAAAAGCTTTTGCAAGATTATCTTCGATAACAGATTTTTCTCTAATGAAGCCGTCAAAAGTCCGATTGATGGTCAAGTTGAAAATATAGTCAATACAATCTTGTAAAGTCAGTTGATTAAAAGCTTCAGTCCATTCGGGAATTACAATTTCTTTTATTTTGACGTATAATCGTTCGCCAAGCTCTTCTAAACTTTCTTTCGTAATCTTAGTCGGATTTTTTCCATCAGTAGTGGCCTTTTCAAAATACCACTTTTCCCATTCCTCAAAAGTTTTAGGCTGGCATTCTCTGATGAGCGCCATAACTGAACCGACTTTATTTGGGCGTGAAAGCTGGTAAGTTTGGGTTGCGTAATTTAGAACTTTTTCTTTTTTTCCGAATTCTTTTGAATATCTTTTCATTAAAGCGCCGGATTCCAGTCTCTGCCGATTAATTTATACACTTCTAAATAGTTTAGAAAACTTTTCTTTATACTTAAAATCAATGCTATTGTCTACATGCACTAATTTGTTTTTAACTAAATGTGCATTAATAAACGTTTTGTTCTCAAGATAGAGATAACCTAATAAATTGTTCTCATGATCGTATTTCACATTATCATATTTAATAAAAACCCGTTTACCTTTGGTTTTTTCAATTAAAAAAGACGTTGCTTTTCCGTTGATCATCGGGTCTTCTTTTACACCAAGGAGTTTTACAGTGAGGTCGTTGTTGAGTCTTATTTTTTCGGGGCTGATAACTTCTTTGACAGTAAAAAACTCTTCCCGTTTGGAAGAACTTTCTTTGTCGATTTTTGATCCGAATTGCAGCTTTTTAACGTCAATTTTTTTATCGAGCGTGTGCGGATCTTTGAAAATGTAAGGTTGCTTTTGAATTTCTGCCTGAAAGTCCGTCGTGATTGCCGCCTGCTTTACAAACTCATACGTCGTTCCGCTCAAGTCTTTTTGCTGAACTTCTAATTTTTCTTTTATGATTGGGATAAACTCAGGATTGATCTCATAACCAATGGAATTTCTATCGTTGTTTTTTGCCGCTAATGTTGTGGTTCCACTTCCTGCAAAAGGATCAAGCACGGTCTCTCCAATAAACGAAAACATTTTTATAAGCCGCCGCGGTAGTTCTTCCGGGAACATGGCAATATGATTGCTCTGCCTGGCTCCTGAAAAATTCCAATGTCCTGCAAAAAATGTATTCCATTCTTCTGCTGTCATTACAGAAAGTTCTTTTTGTTCTTTCGTCGGCTTGGGAGCATCGCCAAGTTTTTTAAATAGTAGAATGAATTCATAATCAAGTTTCAGAATACCATTTCTCGGATAAGGATACGAACCCATTTGTACTCCGCCACCCGTCGTGTTGGAAGTTGTTACTTTCTGCCAAATGATCGCTCCCATATAATCAAAACCGATATTCTCACAGAATTTGATGATTTCTTCACGAATGGGAATTACTTTGTAACGCCCGTAATATACCGAACGGGCAAACTGGTCGCCAATATTCACACATAACCTGCAACCGTTATGCAAAACTCGATAGCATTCTTTCCAAACCAGATTTAGATTATTGATGTAATTCTCGTAGCTATCGTGGAAACCGATTTGATTTTCCGAACCATAATCTTTCAACTGCCAATAAGGAGGAGAAGTGATAACTAAATGCACTGAATGATCAGTCAATTCAGCCATTTGCCTGCTGTCGCCGTTGATTATTTTATGATGCGTTGTCAAAGTTTTAATTAAACTTAGTTGGATAGGCAGTATTAGTTAACAAACTTCACTGTCAAAATCAACGAACAAATTGGAGCATCCCAGCGACTCAATTGTCAAACTCAAATTGCAATAGCATACGGATGACACTGATCTCACAGATTACCGCGAATTTCAACATTCAAGAAAATCAGTGAAATCTGTC
>JABWBZ010000100.1 GCA_013359335.1 bacterium | reverse complement strand
ATGAATTGCATCCATGGGATCTGACCGATTCGCTGGGTATTTCCAATGCCATCAAAGGATCTGAAATCGTCTATGTTACCGTCGGATTTCCATATCAAACCAAAGCGTGGCAGGCACTTTGGCCATCGTTTATGCGCAGCGTCATCGAAGCGTGCAAAACTCATCATAGCCGTCTCGTTTTTTTTGATAACATGTACATGTACGACAGCGGTCAACTGCAAAACATGACCGAAAAAACTTCTATCAATCCGACAAGCGCCAAAGGCAAAGTTCGTGCGGAATTAAACCGGATGATTTTCGACGCGGTTGAAAAAGACGACCTCAAAGCGATGATCGTACGCGCGGCCGATTTTTACGGCCCGTTTAATACCACGAGCATGTTGATCGAAACGGTTTTTAAACCGCTTAAGAATGGAAAAAAAGCGAACTGGCTCGGTTCAGTACATTGCAAACATTCATTTACTTACACGCCGGACGCGGCGAAAGCGACGGCGATATTGGGCAATGACCCCGCGGCTTACCGGCAAGTCTGGCATCTTCCTACGGCCAAAAATCCGCCGACGGGAAAAGAATGGATCGAAATGGCTGCCCGCGAAATAGGTGTCAAAGCACGATATCAGTCGGCAGGAAAAATGCTAGTGCGGTTTTTAGGATTATTCAATCCGACGTTGAAAGAATTAGTTGAAATGATGTATCAGTACAATAGAGATTACATTTTCGATTCGACGAAATTCGAAACCGCGTATAAATTTACTCCAACACCGTACGCCGAAGGCGTGAAAAAAATCGTAGAACTGGAATATCGCCGCTAAAAAATTTCAACGAATTATCTGGCCGGAATCTTAGTGAAAATTCGTGATAATTTGTGGCTGATTTTATCCAATCCGTTCGACCCATTCATACGGATCTTTTTTCTCGCCGTATTGCATTCCAAGAATTTCGTCGTACAATTTCTGTGATAGTTCGCCGACTTTTCCGTTGCCAACTTTATAAGATGTTTCCTTGTAGAATAATTCTCCGACAGGCGAAATGACCGCCGCCGTTCCAGCGCCGAATACTTCGATCAATCGTCCCGTCTTAAGTCCGTCGATAATTTCATCGATGCCCAATTTCCGCTCGACCGTATTCATACCCCAGTCGCGTGTGAGCCGTAAAATCGAATCGCGCGTAATGCCGGCGAGGATCGTACCGTCCAACGGGCTGGTGACTAATTCGTCTTTGAAGCGGAAGAAAATATTCATCGTGCCTACTTCTTCGACGTTTTTCATATCGTGCGCGTCGAGCCACAAAACCTGGCTGAAGCCTTTGTCTTTGGCAATTTTGGCGGGATATAAACTGGCGGCGTAATTTGCGCCCGTTTTCGCTTCGCCTAATCCGCCGCGCGCGGCACGAGTATATTTATCCGAAACAAAAATTTTGACCGGGCTGAATCCTTCGGGATAATAATTGCCCGCCGGCCCGACGATGATATAAAATAAATATTCCGACGATACGCGCACGCCAATGGACGCTTCGGTCGCGATCATTGTGGGACGAATGTAAATCGATGTTCCTCGGCTTTTCGGAAGCCAGTCCTGATCGAGCAGAATAAGTTTTTTCAGCGTATCGTGAACGAAATCGACGTCTACTTCCGGCATACACAGGCGCTGTGCGGAACGGTTGAGCCTTTTAAAATTATCTTTGGCGCGAAATAAATAGACGCCGTTATCTTTTCCGCGGTAAGCTTTAAGGCCTTCAAAAATTTCCTGCGCATAGTGAAACACCAGCGCGGCCGGATCGATAATGAGTTGGCGATAAGGCTCGATCCTCGCGTCGTGCCATCCTTTATCAGCCGTATATTTCATGTCGAAAAAGTGATCGGAAAAATATTTTCCAAAACCTAAAGTCGATTCGTCAGTCGGTTTCGGCTTTTTGGCTTTGTCATTGATTTTGATGATCTCGAGCTGCATATCCCTTGGAACTCCTTATAATGAACCTGTTATAGATTTTGCCCCGCACTCAAAAACCGCCGGAATATGTTGAAATCTTTTATTAAAAACAATGATTGTTGCTGTAAATATTGGCACGCAAAAGAAAAACCCCGAAAAAATCGGGGTTTTTAAGAGTGGCTCCGGACGGAATTGAACCGCCGACACAAGGATTTTCAGTCCTCTGCTCTACCAACTGAGCTACAGAGCCGACATTTTTTTGTGATCGCAATTATAATGAATTATGCATCGTCAGTCAAGATTTATTTTGGATTTGGCAACATTTTCGCCGCCATTTCAGTCAAATAAACTAATAATTTACTTTACTTTTCATCTATTTTCGTTTATCTTTCGCGGTTATGATTCTATCCGGTTGCGACCTAACCCGGATTATTTTGGATTAGTTTTTTGAATTTGAATTTATGAATGGAGATTGCCATGAGCACCTGGCTGGTAGAGAAGTGTAAGCCATTTTCTAATTTTGTGGAGGATATCAAAGCCAAAGGATTGTACAGCTACTTTACGGAACTTGAAGAAACGGGAATTCATATTAAAGTCAAAGGCAGTGAATTAATCAATTTTTCATCCAACGATTATCTCGGCCTGACGCATGATCCGCGCGTCATCGAAGCTGCAAAAAATGCTTTGAATATTTACGGTTCCGGCCTTTGCGGTTCACGCTATGTCGTCGGAACAACGGTAGAACACGTGCGCCTCGAAGAAAAAATCGCCGACTGGAAAGGCAAAGAGTCCTGTATTGTTTTCACAACGGGCTATCAAACGCTCTTGGGAACCGTTTCCGCTTTATTAGTCAAAGCTGATGACAGCGTTGAAGAAAATATTGTTTTGGCCATCGATAAACTGAGTCATGCGTGTATTCTTGACGGATGTTCGCTGGCGGTCGGTACGCCTCTGACAAGAGGTTCGTCCAAACTGCTGGATGGTCAAATTCGTTACTTCCGGCATAATGATCCTGTGAGTTTAGAATCCATTGTACAGTCAAGCGTCAATAAAGGCCGGAACGTGATGATTATCGTTGAAGGCGTTTACAGCATGGACGGCGATATTTGCCGTTTGCCTGAATTCGTAGAAATTGCCGAAAAATATGATGCATGTATTGCCGTAGACGACGCTCATGGCACAGGCGTTTTAGGAAAGACTGGAAAAGGTACGGCCGAACATTTTGGCATGGAAGATCATATTGACTTGCTAATGGGAACTTTCAGCAAAGCTTTGGGATGCGTCGGCGGTTTCGTGACCGGCCAGAAAGACGTTATTTCGCACATTAAACACAAAGCGCGCAGCTTTATGTTTTCTGCGTCGCCGCCGGTCTCCAATGTTGTCAGCGTCTCGACGATCATCGATATTATTCGCACAGAGCCCGATCACTTACAGCGTCTTCGCAGCAATGAAAAATATTTTAAAACCGTTTTAAAAGAACTAGGCTTTGACTACGGTGACAGTGCCACGCCGATCGTACCGATCATCATCGGCGACAGTGAAAAAACGATGTACTTGTCGCAGAAATTACGCGAAAACGGCATCCTGATGCTGCCGATGGTATATCCGGCCGTGGCGCGCGGCGAAGAACGGTTGCGTTGTACGATCAGCGCCAAACACACCAATGCCGATATGGATAGAGCGTTGGATGTTCTAAAAACTGAAGGCCGGAAAATCGGCGTGATTAATTAGTTCTTTACTGAAAAGTCTAAGAATTGAGCAGCTTTTGTGAGCCGAACTTGGTTCGGAGTATGTGACACCAATGTTTAAGAAAACCTCGATGACTAATCGAGGTTTTTTATTTAATTCTTTTATCAATAAAAAACCCTCGCCGCATGGTCGAGGGTTTTTAATAGGAATATTCCTGATCAGAATTTACCCGTTCATCGATTCAAGGAAATGCTTATTGGAACGGGTTCCGCGCATCTTGTCGAGAAGAAATTCCATCGCTTCGACGGGCGTTTTGTCACTCAGCAATTTACGTAAAATCCACACACGGCTGAGTTCCATCTGCGACAGCAGCAGTTCTTCCTTCCGCGTTCCGGAACGATTGATATCGACAGCCGGGTAAATGCGGCGATCGGCCAAGCGGCGGTCGAGAATGATTTCCATATTGCCCGTACCTTTGAATTCTTCAAAGATCACGTCATCCATACGGCTGCCGGTTTCAATCAGCGCCGTGGCAATGATCGTCAAACTTCCGCCTTCTTCCACTTTACGGGCGGCGCCGAAGAAACGTTTGGGGCGATGCAGCGCATTGGAGTCCACGCCGCCGGAGAGTATTTTACCAGAGTGCGGAACTACGGTATTATGCGCGCGCGCCAGGCGGGTAATCGAGTCCAATAAGATCACGACGTCGTGGCCGCATTCAACCATACGCTTAGCTTTCTCCAGCACGATGTCCGCCACTTGAACGTGTCTCTCGGGCGGCTCGTCAAACGTTGAGCTTAAGACTTCCGCTTTGACCGATCGTTCCATGTCCGTTACTTCTTCAGGACGTTCATCAATCAGCAGGACGATCATCTTGACTTCAGGATGATTCTCAGTAATGGAGTTCGCAATATTTTTTAATAGAATTGTTTTGCCGGTACGGGGCGGGGCAACAATCAAACCGCGCTGGCCTTTACCGATGGGATTCATCAGATTCATGATCCGCATCGAAAAATTATTCGCCTCTTTGGTTTCGAGACCCAAACGTTCTTTAGGATAGATCGGCGTCAGATTATCGAAGAGGATTTTATTTTTGGCTTCTTCCGGGTTTTCAAAATTGACGGCTTCGACCTTGAGCAGAGCAAAAAACCGCTCGCTCTCTTTGGGCGGACGAATTTGACCGCTGACCACGTCGCCGGTACGTAACCCGAATTTTTTTATCTGCGAGGGCGAGATATAAATATCGTCCGGACTGGGCAGATAGTTATAATGCGACGAACGCAAAAAACCGTAGCCATCGGGCAAGATTTCAAGCACGCCTTCGCTGAAAATAAATCCGTCTTTCTTGGTTTGTTCTTCCAGGATCGTAAAAATCAAATCCTGTTTTTTCATTCCGCTGACGCCGGCAATGCCAAGGTTTTTGGCAATGTCGTTCAGTTCGGAAATTTTCATATCTTTCAGATTGGCCAGATTAAACGTGGCCGTATCTTCTCTTTTGTCATTCATAGGACTTTTAATGGGGTTAGTTGAACTTATAATGCGTTGAAATTTTTATATAGAAGTGATCGATAGCAAATGTTGAAATGGGAAATGGATCAAGCCCCTTGCAGAATCTTTTTACTTTTTATAGGATTAAATTATAAAGGACGTGAACCTACTGAGCGGTAGAAGCAGTTAACGTGTGACTAAAATAACCGAACGACCCGACATAGTCAAGTTTTATTTCAAAAAAAGAAAAAGGGGAGTTTATCTCCCCTTCAATTTATTGACTTCTTTGGTAAGCGCCGGTAAAACTTCGAATACGTCGCCGACGATTCCGTAATCGGCAATTTTAAAAATCGGCGCTTCCGCGTCGCTATTGATCGCCACGATATATTTTGAACTCGACATCCCGGCGAGATGTTGAATAGCACCTGAAATGCCGCACGCCACATACAATTGGGGGCTGACCGTTTTACCGGTCTGGCCCACTTGTTCCTCGTGCGGGCGCCAGCCGGCATCGACAACGGCGCGCGACGCACCGGCAGCGGCGCCAAAAGCATTGGCCAAATCCGTGACGAGATTCCAGTTTTCAGGACCTTTGAGCCCGCGGCCACCGGAGACGATCACATCCGCTTCCGTCAACTCGATTTTTTTGCCGGTTTCCACCACCATATTTTTGATTTTCGCCCGAATAGGCTTCAATGAAATATTAACTTTTTCGACAGAAGCCTGCACGGCATTTTCACGCGGCCTGAAAATATTCGGACGAAGTGAAATGACCTGTACGTTGGAAGTAATCACTAATTTTTGAATGGCTTTGCCGGCAAAAATCGGACGGCTAATAGTGAGTTTTCCTCCGCTGACGTCCAAATGCGTCACGTCGCTGGCTATGCCCGCTTTCAAACGTCCCGCAACGCGAGTCGAAAGATCGCGGCCCATCGCCGTGGCGGCCATCAGGATAACTTTGGCATTTTCTTTCTTGGCAATTTCTTCGACGGCTTGGGTATAACCTTCGGTGGAATAATTTTCTAACGCAGCATCTTCAATGACATAGATTCTTTTCAAGCCATATCTTCCAAGTTCGGCAGCCATGCCGGCAACATTAGAGCCTACGACCAAGCCTACGGCATCGACGCTCATCTGATCGGCAAGATTTTTAGCTTCGCTGGCTACTTCGAACGCCGCTTTTTTAAAAGCGCCGTTCCGCTGTTCTGCAAATGCAATGATCGACATAATATCTCCGCGTAAAATTTTTGTTAAATGACTTTGGCTTCTTCGTGCAGCAGTCTTATCAATTCCGGAACGGCATCCGCGCCTTTGCCGACGATTTTACCAGCCGGGCGCGGCGGAGGCAATTCGATGCCCACAACCTCGGAAAGCGCCGGCGACACGACCGCGTCTTTTTTCTCAAGCGGTTTTTTCTTCGCGGCCATGATGCCTTTCAAATTAGGCAATCGAGGTTCGTTCAATCCTTTTTGGGCTCCGATAACCGCCGGAAAATTAAATTCAACCAACTCTTTTCCGCCTTCAATTTCGCGTTCCGCTGAACACGCTTTGGAATTGGCGTCGACGTCAAGCTTGACGACGACGGTTGCGCACGGTACATCAAGCATTTCCGCCACTAATTGCGGCATCTGGCCGCTGTCGTCGTCGATCGCTTGTTTGCCGAACAACACCATATCGTACGGCATCGTTTTGATTTGTTCCGCTAAGGCAACCGCAACATCGCCTTTGAAAGAGTCATCGACTTTTAACAGTACGGCTTTATCTGCGCCCATAGCCAGAGCTTTGCGCATATCGTTTTCTGCGCGGTCAGTCCCTAAAGTAAGAATCGTCACTTCGCCGCCAAATTTTTCTTTCAGACGCAACGCTTCTTCAATGGCAAATTCATCATAAGGGTTAATGACAAAATTAACCGCATTCAAATCGATGGTTTTTCCGTCGGATCCTACCTTGACGCGGGTTTCGCTGTCGGGCACTTGTTTCATGCATACAATGATATTCATAAGCCTCCAAGAAATTTGATAAATTCAGGCTTGTTTTATTTTTGACGGTGGGGAAAATAGCTAAAAAAAATGTGGGGGTCAATAAAATTTCGACTAAAATTCAACCTAAATAATGCCGCAAAACGCTGCTGCGTGACGTGTGCCGCAAGCGGCGAATAGCTTTTTCCTTGATCTGTCGGACACGTTCGCGCGTGAGATTAAAACGCTCGCCAATTTCTTCCAACGTGAGCGGATGATCCGTTTCCAAACCGAAATAAAGGCGCACGACTTCCGCTTCCCGCGCCGTCAACGTTTGCAAAGCACGGTTGATTTCGATTCGAAGTGATTCGGTAAGCAATTCCTGATCGGGCGGTTCCTGCTGATCGTTTTCAATAATATCGATGAGCGTATTATTTTCAGAATCATGCAAAGGTTCATCGACGGAAATATGCCGGCCCGACATCTGGAGCGTGCTGGAAACTTCGTAAGCGGAAATATCGAGCTGGTCGGCAATTTCTTCCGAACTCGGTTCGCGTTCGAATTCCTGCTCGAGATCGCTGAAAATTTTTCCGATTTTGCTGAGCGTACCGATTTTATTGAGCGGGAGGCGCACGACGCGAGACTGTTCGGCCAGCGCCTGCAAAATCGATTGACGAATCCACCATACGGCGTAGGATATAAATTTAAAGCCGCGCGTCACATCGAAACGTTTAGCCGCCTTGATAAGTCCGATATTGCCTTCGTTGATCAGATCGTTGAGCGACAAGCCCTGATTCTGATATTGTTTGGCCACGCTGACGACAAAACGCAAATTGGCTTTGGTCAATTTTTCCAAAGCGATCTCATCGCCGCGTTTGACTTCTTTGGCCAATTCAATTTCTTCCTCAGGAGTCAGCAGCGGTACGTCGCCGATTTCCTGCAGATACTTATCAATAAGATCGTTATTGCGGTCCACGTAATGGCTCATAAGTCTTCTTTATTTTTACTAAAAATACGTGCGAATTTTGTACAAAAATTTTGTTTTACCGGTCAATGCGATCAACGATCCCGATAATCGTAGCATCCGTCGGCGCTTTAATGTCCAATGGAATAGGCGCCTCGCCGGAAGTTACATAATAGACCAATTCATGGGGTTGTCCGGCGCCGATAGAATCCGTTGCTACGATCGGCGCGCCGACATTATCGAGGTTCGAATTAACCGGCTGAATGATTTTCAATCGATAGCCTTCCAAACTGGGATGTTTACGGGTCGCCCAGACAGAACCTATGATTCGCGCCATGTTCATGCGTCTTTATCCAATTTATCAACGATGGCCATGATGACCGCGTCAACCGGCCGATTTTCCGTCGCTTCAGTTTGTCTCGCGGAACTGCCCGTGCAATACAAAACAATTTCGCCAACGCCAGCGCCGACCGAATCGGCTGCTACAACAAATCCGTCTTTTTCTTTATAATCTAAATCTACGGTGCGAACGATCAGAAGTTTTACGCCAGTAAGTTTTTGATCTTTACGCGTCGCCCAAACATTGCCGATAACTTTGCCCAGTACCAAACTATTTTCTCCGGTTTAGAATAGCGTTATTTGTGTTGCTTGCCGCGGAGCGTCTTCCTGATCGCTGGCTTTTTCGGCGGCACGAATCAATGATGCAGGATCCTGGCCGTCTTCTCCATAAGTCGCAATGCCTACTTTAATCGGAACGATCATATTATATCCATTCCACTGAAGTTTCGCCCTGTCAATATTTTTTAAAATCCGCTGCGCGCAATCCTGGGCGGCCTTCCGGTTATTTTCGATAAGAATGGCGCCAAACTGATCGTAACTCAATCGGCCGGCAAAATCGATTTGGCGAATGGAATTTTTCAAAATTTCCGATACTTTATCAAGTACAAAATATTCGGCGTCATGGCCGTGAGCGTCTTTGACCGAATGCGTGTCGCATTGAACGAGCAGTAGAGCAAAGGTCGTCGCATAACGTTTGGCCCGGCAGATTTCGTCGCTGATTTTTTCATCGAATCGCGTTTGATCGTCGTTTTCGGATTGGGATGAAATATGCGCATTGAGCCTTAGGCGTGAAAGCGCTGGGGCCGTCGCATTACACAGCGTTTCAACAAATTCACGTTCAAACCGGTTGTATGCGTTCGGTTCGTTTTTTTCAAGAACAACCACCGCAAAACAATTTCCAAAATTCGATATTGGGCACACGTACAATGAAAAAATGTCTTCCGGCATCGGCTGCGTCAAACTGGCATCGCATTGCGGTATGTAAATGCTTTCTTTTTTGATGACGGCTTGGCCTTCCACATGATCTTTTAATTTACTGAGAAAACCTTCGGTAAAATTATTAACGCCGCGCGCTGCAAAAAGCAAATACCGGTCATCCTGCCCGGTATTCACCCACAGCGACAACCGTTCAAAATCTATATGCTCCTCAACACAGGCGGCTAATTGATGAAGTATGGCCTCCTCACTTAATTCAAGACTCAACGTTTCGCTGAAGTGGTGCAGCGCTTTGGATGTTCGGCGCAAATGATTTTTAATATATAGCGCATCGATGGCCTGAATGGACTCGGCAATGAGTTCGGCATATTTTTTCAATAAAGCAATTTTCTTTTCTATTCCCGCCAGTGAAGTTTTGCTGTCGACGCCAAGAACGCCCAGTACCGTGCCACGACGGATAACGGGCATCAACAGAAGCGAACTTAATTTTTCCTGTTGCTCATAATAAAACAATGCTGACGGACGGATGTCAGAAAATTCAAACAGGTTAATTTCCTTTTTGTCAATGACGGTTTGAAAAAATTGTGTACCGCGCATCCCGTCCAAACTGTAGCGAGTCTTTGCCGAAAATACTGCACTGTTGCTCCGAAAACTTTGTAGCACCAATGATTTTTCAGGATAATCATAGATATACATAAACGACGAGTACCCGCCGACCGTTTGATGGACCAATTCGATAATCGAATCGGCTGTTTGATTAAAAATCATCGACGCCTGCGTGTCATCAATCAAGCGCGTCTTTTGATCGGATTTTTGGGCAAATCCTTCGGAATCATTGATTGAAGAAAGGTTGATAACGTGATCGGCCGGCGGCGGTATAATTTCCTTTTTCACCGGCTTCGCCGATTCAGCGGCAGTGGTTTTTTGAGAACCCGTTAATACAAGAGTTGCAAGAGCGATGCTGATTAAAATCTCGCCGATCAGAATTATTTTCCATGAGGGTACGCTGAAAGGAAAAAGAAGCGCAAGCGCGATCATGGCCACGGCTGCTACATACGTGGATATCTTCTTGTGGGTCAAGGAAGATGTTCGATCGTTGGTCATTCGCAGTGGGTCAAATGGTGTAAAATAATTTTGATCACGCTGGCGAAAACTTATACATATTCGTTCTTAAAGTCAACGGGGCGAGGATAATATTAAAAAAGGCTGCCTTATTTCTAAGGCAGCCTTACAAATTTTCCGATTCGAAGCTTTACTTAAACTTCCATTATTTCTTTTTCTTTTACAACCAACATTTCATCGATTTTTTTTATATACGAGTCGGTCAATTTCTGAATTTTGTCCTGAGCATGTTTGGAATCGTCTTCCGACACTTCATGATTTTTTTCCGCTTTTTTGATGTGTTCGTTTGCGTCGCGGCGGATGTTACGCACAGCCACGCGTCCATCTTCAGCGTATTTTTTTCCGAGTTTGACTAATTCTTTGCGGCGTTCTTCATTAAGCGGCGGGATCGGAATGCGGATCATCGTGCCATCGTTAGTTGGATTCAAGCCAAGGTCGGACGTGAGGATCGCCTTTTCGATAGCCGGAACCATACTTTTATCCCACGGCTGAATGGTCAAAAGGCGCGCTTCCGGAGCGCCAACATTGGCGACCTGATTGAGCGGCGTGGGCGTGCCATAATAATCCACTTTGACGCCATCGAGAAGAGTCGTTGTAGCGCGGCCGCTGCGAAGATGGGATAATTCATGGCGCACCGACTCGATACTTTTTTTCATTTTTTCTTCGGTGTCGTGATATTGCTTATTTAGGTCAAACATACTCCATTCCTTTTCAGCGTTCGATGTTTTGGCCAAGATACGTTTTTACGATAATAAAATCAATGAACCCTTGTTCCGACATTTTCGCCGAGTATAAGCTTTTTCAGATTACCGGACGTCTTGAGATTAAACACGATA
>JABWBZ010000099.1 GCA_013359335.1 bacterium | reverse complement strand
ATATCCTGGAAAAATTAAGTTGTACTGTCAATGAAATTTCTTCCGGAAAGTTTGAGATAACGCCACCAAGTTTTCGCCGCGACCTGATTGAATCCGTCGACTTGATCGAAGAAGTTGCCCGCATTTACGGTTATTCCAATTTGCCGACATCTTCAGGAGCTTACGTGCATTACGATTCCACTTCGGACAAAGACGGCAAATTTATCGCAAGCGTCCGTGAAACTATGAAAGAAAACGGCTTCTACGAAGTTGTCACCAATTCAATGGTACTTGCCAAAGATCAATTAGCCGCTGCCGCGCGCGCGGAAAAAGAATTGGTCAAATTGATGAATCCGATCGGTGAAGAAATGGGCGTCATGCGCATTTCGATGCTTCCGAGCCTGCTGGAAGTTGTTCGCACAAATCTGAATCGTAAAAATCTCGATATTCGGATTTTTGAAATCGGCCGAACGTATCATGATATTAACGGATCTTTACCAAAAGAAAAAATTATCTTAGCCGGCTGTGCGACTGGCAAACGAGCGCCGATTCACTGGAGTTCAAAGCCGGAAGCATTTGATTTCTTTGACTTAAAGGGCATTTTGGCGCGTTTTGGCCGGAAGTTTCTTCTTGACAATATTCAATTTAATCCTTATCATGATCAAGAAATTTTTTCCGCTAACTCTTTGGAAATTTTAGCCAAAGAGAATGATTTTTCGGACACGATTTTAGGCCGGTTCGGCCGCCTTTCGAAGACCCTTTTGCGACATTTTGACATTGATACGGACGTCTGGGCTTTTGAATTGAATTTTCAAAAACTTCAGGCATTGACACAATCGAAATTAATTTACGCGCCGATCCCTCGTTTTCCGTCGGTAAAACGTGATCTGGCTCTGACCTTGGATCGTAAAATTGCCGCAAAAGAGTTGATCGAAGCTATCCGAAAAGAAGCCGGCGAGCATCTTCAACTTCTGGATGTATTTGATGTGTATACCGGCAATCAAATTCCAAGCGACAAAAAAAGCTTAGCATTTTCATTAATTTTTCAATCGCACGAACGTACGTTGACCGAAGAAGAAGTCGACACCGCCATCAAGCGGATTCTGCAGCGTACGGAAAAACAATTTCAGGCATCGTTGCGTCAGTGACCTAACCATTGGCAATCGCCGGATGAATGCAGCCAAAGCCCGACATACAAAGAGCAATACCACCGCTGCCTGGGACATGGAATCGGCCGATCCGATGGAAATACTCGAACAGCGGTTACGCCAATGGCTCAAACGTTTCGATGTTTTACAAAAAGAAAACGAACAACTAAAGACCCAATTACTCCAGCGCGAAACGGCGCCCGATATTCAAAGCGATTCGCTTGAAGAAAAAGAACAAATTATTCGCCGCCAGCAGTCGCTTTTGAAAACCAAAGAAACGGCTTTTCAGGAATTGCAGCACGCGTATAATATCTTAAGACAGGAATTCGAAACGACGCACGCGGCGCATGAAAAGCTTAAAGAAGAATTGCAACGAGCACAATCGCAATCATCGGCGGAACCGTCTCTTGATCGCCATGCGATTCGCGCTCATATTGAAACGGCGCTGATGAAGCTGGGACAATTGGAAAAAAATATTTCATCGGTATAAATTTTAATTAACACCGCAGGTGTTAAGTTTAATGCGATAAGAAAACAGTGGACAAACATACCGTCAAAGTCAACATTTACGGATCCGATTACATGATCAAAGGCGACGCGGATCCGGATCATATTCAAGCGATTGCCAAATATGTTGACCAAAAAATGCGCGAGATCAACAGCGCCGGTACGATCAAATCGTCCCTGAAAGTGGCTATTCTGGCTGCGCTCAACATTACCGACGAATTCTTCAAGACACGGGAAGAACAAAACAAGCAAGTAGACTCTTACGAAACCCGCGCTCAAAAATTGATGGATTTGTTGCCCGATCAGGATGCCACACCGGTCGAATTGAATGAGGAAATTTCGCTTTTTACTCAGAAATAATTCCTGACGACCGGAAACGACTTTTTGCCAATTCTTTTGCGAGATAAACTTAACGTATCCCTGAAATCGAAACTGCGGTGATTGAAGTATGCCATAGCAGTTCCGATTTCAGGGATTTTTATTTAACCGAAACCGAAAACCAAGGAACCGTCACCCCACGTTATGGACATAGTCATATTCATACTAGCCGGGCTGGTCGTTGCCGTGGCGGCATTTATCTTCGGACAAACGTTCGCGATTAAAATCAACGTAGCGAAACGTATTCGTGAAGCCGAAGAAGAAGCCAAAAAAATACGCGAAGCCGCCGTCAACGACGCCGAAAATTTAAAAAAAGAAAAACTCATCGAAGTTTCGGATGAATGGTACCGTAAACGCCAGGAATTCGACGAGCAAACCAAAACGACCCGCGCCCAGATCAAGTCGCAGCAGGATCAGCTTCTTGCACGCGAACGCAATATCGAACAGAAGGGCGACCTCGTCACGCGCAAAGAAAAAGATATTCTCCATCGCGAATCGCAATTGCAGCAGAAAATCGCGGATTATGAGAAAAAAGCTCTGGAATTGGAAGAATCGATTCGTACGCAAAATGCAAAACTTGAACAAATTGCGCGCATGACCGTCGAGGAAGCGAAACAGGTTTTGATGAATAACCTGATCGATAAGGCCAAATCGGAAGCGGCTCAAACAATCCGCACGATCAAAGAACAGGCCGAGGTCACCGCCAAAGAAGAAATACGCAATGTCCTGATGCAGGCCATCAATCGTTCGGCCATCGATCACGCTGTCGAAGGCACGGCAACGGCGATTAAATTACCCAGCAATGAAATGAAAGGCCGCATCATTGGCCGCGAAGGCCGGAATATCAGGGCTTTCGAGACAATGACGGGTTGTGAAGTCCTGATCGACGACACGCCTCAGACGATTTTAATTTCCGGATTCGATCCGATTCGCCGCGAGATTGCGCGCATGGCTCTCGAAACGCTCATCACCGACGGACGCATTCATCCCGGACGCATTGAAGATGTCGTCGAAAAAGCGAAACGTGATCTGGAGGAACAGATTACCAACTACGGCGAGCAGGCGTTATTTGAAGTGGGCGTACATGGCGCGCACATCGAGATCGTCAAATTGATCGGTAAATTACGCTACCGGATGAAATATGGACAGAACCTTCTTCAGCACAGTATCGAAACGGCATCGGTTGCGGGACTTTTGGCGGCGGAATTGGGCTTCGACGCACAATTGGCTAAACGCGCAGGTATTCTTCACGATATCGGATACGCTGTCGATCGCGCGGATCAGCATCACGCCGTCGTCGGCGCTGACTTGGCGCGGAAATTCGGCGAAAGCACCATCGTTCAACAAGCCATTTTGCAACACCACGAGACGCCGGCGATCTCGCATCCCATTTCCATACTCGTTCATGCCGCCAATGTCATCAGCAAAGAACGCCCCGGCGCTCAACGGGATTCTTTGGAAAATTATGTCAAACGACTGACCAAATTGGAAACGCTGACTAAAAATTTCCAGGCAGTCAAAAACGCTTTTGCCATTCAGGCCGGCCGTGAAATTCGCGTGTTAGTCGACTACAACCAATTAGACGATGGAAAAGCCATTCAACTGGCCGACGATCTCGCCCATAAAATAGAATCGGAATTGGAATATCCGGGACAGATAAAGATTACCGTGATCAGGGAATATCGTGCAGTAGATTTTGCGAAGTAAGCCAAGAACTCGTGAACCGGTTTCACCATCGGGTAGTTGGCTTTGTACTAGCTTAAGCGGATATTACTTATCCGCTAATTCATTTTTCGTATGTGCCCTATCGCTGAAGACAAGATAAATAGAAAGAATTATCCCCGCCGCAGCAACGAGTGTCAGGAATGTCAAAGGCTCATCCGCCAATATCCATCCAAGCAAGACGGCAATAACCGGATTTACATACGTATGCGTTGAAATCCTTGTTGCCGATATTCGCGAGAGCAGCCACACGTAAGCCGTGAATGCAATTACGGAACCGAAAATAATAAGATATAGCAGCGCCAGCAGCGAGCGAAGCGAAACGGTGTGAAGTTCGCTAATCTCGCCGAATAGCGCTCCCGCCAACAGTAACAGCGCTCCGCCGATCGTTATTTCAAATCCAGCGGCCATCATGGGCGATGACGGAAGCTTGGCGACGCGTGAATAGACCGCACCGCCCGACCACGACAGCGTTCCAATAATAACCGCTGCCGCTCCGATAACATCGGTATTTCCTGTACCGAAATCGCCTGTGGGAACGACTAACAAAGCGATTCCAACAAAACCGACAATCAAACCTATAATTCCTCTCATACCCAATGTGTAATTTTGTACCACAAGCGATTCGATCACTGCAATCCATGCCGGCTCCGATGCAACGAGCAGCGCCGCAAGCCCGGAGGGAACCGTTTGCTCCGCCCATGCCAGCAATCCGTGTCCTACCAGAAAAAATGAAGTGGCGATAATTAACAGTGAAGGGAAATGCTCGGTTTTCGGTTTCTTATCTCCGCGTGTCCAACTCCACGTTACGATGATGAGACCGGCGATAAGTGATCGTGTTCCCATCATTAACAGCGGCGGAATGCTTTCCACAGCGTAGCGAATGGCAAGGTAGGTCGAGCCCCAAACGAAATAAATTGCAATAAAGGCTAAAAGCAGTTTTGTTGTTTGATGTTCTTTGATAGTGGATGTTGAAGTCATTTTTTGAATGCTTTAGACAGTAATGCTCAACCCTCGTGCCACAGTATGTGTGAAGTTGGCTCACAAGTTTCTAATAGAAATCGTTCCAACCAATCTATTCAGTTCGAGAACGGTAACTCAGCAATTCTTTTTGTGATAATTGATCAGGATTGACCAGACGATAGTGTTTTTCCGATGCAACGGATATTCCCTTTTCTGTCATCTCAAATTCAAATAATGCTATCAAATCATTTGATATAAACTGAGCACCAATGGGTTTAGCAATTAAATTCGGAAACTTGTCTTCACACAAAGCAATATCTTGTTCAATCTGAACTATTCCCAATTTGTCATTTAATCCCTTGGCTTGAACAGGAATCACATAATGAACGCCCTTCTTGTCTATGCCAACATACATCTCATCGGTTTCTATTTGTCCCAGACTACGGACGTTGGAGCGTAGGTGACTCTGTAGTGAATAACACGTTATGCCAGTAAAAATGTCGATTAGTCTGTTATATCTGATTTTTGCAAGCAAGGCCTGTTCATCAGAAAGCGCGTAAGTTTCTATAATTCCTGGCGTCGCATTGGGAACTTTAGTTTCGCTTAAAATTTCTGAAGGATGAATGTTAGCGAATATTGCACTCACAAATTTATATTTGGACTGGCCATCCGGACGAATCACCCATTCCATCCCTTTCGGTGCCTTCAATACAATAGACTCAGGTAAGACAGAACGATACCGAAATGTATAAATAATGTCTCCAATATTCTTCGGTAACTTGATTTTTAAGGTTTTTGCGACAGTTTCAATCTCTACTCTCTCAAATGGAACTTCATTATCTCCCTCTTTGTAGTGGTCAAAGAATATTTTTTCAATTATCTGCTTATATCTGTTATCGTGTTTCACAGTTTATTTCCTGGCCAAGTTAAAATGACAACTTCTTCACGTAATTGTTCACCCGTTGCAGTAGCAAATCTAGTTCTAAACAAATCAATTCTATCAACTCTGTAACCAAGCCTTTGAGCAATATCTGCAAGAATCTCACCAGTTCTAATCATAATCCGAAGGTATGATGCTTGATCACCAACGACATAAGCCAAGCGGGCACCAGGCTTTAGAATAGGGTGCAATTCCTTTAAATGTTTAGCCATCCCACCAAAATACAGAAGGGTCACTTTACTATACAAGCGTTCAAACCCCGATGTCTTCTTTAACTCGATCCGACGAGCTTCAATTTGGTCTGCGATATTTTTAATCTCAGGATGATTTTCTATCCATTGATGATCATCGTCACCTTTATAAACACCTCGCGTATTCGATCTGATTAAAGTCTTCTTAAATTGACGTAATTCTTCTTTGCTCTTTATAAAACCTAACAAAACAGATTCAAGTCGAGTAGTACGCGTATAATCCTTTTCATTAGGATATGGTGGTGATGTAATGATAGCACTAATTGATTTAGGCTTAATCAATGCACTCGCTTGGCGTGAATCTCCAAGATAAGCATTTGATTCTTTGTGATTACTACCTGATATACTACTAATATCATCGGCAATAGAATTGACCTCACCTAACCATGGCTCAACTACAGGCACATTTTCCTTTATCTTTCCAAGACCTACCTCAGGTCCAAATTTTAAATTACTCGCTTTAAAGACGGTGGATTTAGCAAGAGCCAGTAATAAATGAGGATAAAAATCTTTCTTAGAATAGCTGTTGATTTTGTCTAAGAGTAATAGTGTCTTGTGCAATGGAATAGGACTAATAGAATTTTTTAAAATTATTTTTTCAAGTTCCGGTTCAAGTACTCTTGGATGAAAACCTTTTTTCAGAGTGGTTGGATCATTATCATCAATTCCACTCTGTGAAAGCTCATATCTAACAAGATTAGCTATTTCATTCGCACACTGTAACAACTCAATGGAAGAAATTTTCCAATTAATTTTTGTTGACGACGCAAAATGAGCAAAAGGATTCGCTTCTATACCAACAGATACAACACCATTTAGCTTAGCTTCTACAAGCGTTGTTCCTGTGCCGCAAAATGGATCAAGAACAATATCATTACCATCATTACAAAACTCTTGTATATACTTTTTAACAAGATGAGCGGGATACGATAGAACAAAGCGATACCAGTCGTGAAATCTCTTATCATCGAAGTTGAGTTTGTTATTTAATGAACTAAATGGGCCGCGTTTGCCGATTAGTGAATTCTCAGATTTAATTGACGAGTCATTGATAAACTGACTGGATTGCATATTTTCCTTAAAGTATGTGGTCACGAGCCAAGTATAATAAAAATGATTGCAGTCGTTTCGCCAGATACTATTGAGCTTGAATCTCACCTTCGCGCTAGTTCGGCGTGACTACAAAATCCAAAAATATTAACAACCCATCATTTTCAAAACGGCAGATCGTCATTCGCGTCGTCGGAAGGCTCGGCTGAGTTATTGGAAAATGTCGACGGCGTGGCGTCGGAATCGGAAACCGGAGGCGGAACGCGTTCACCGCTGCTGTCCCCCATTCGTCCGCCCAGCATTTGCATGCTATCGGCGACGATTTCAGTAATATATTTTTTAGTGCCGTCTTTGTCATCGTAGCTGCGGGTTTTGAGCTTGCCTTCGATGTACACGAGCGAACCTTTTTTCAGGTATTGCCCGCAGATTTCGGCGAGTTTCCTCCACGCTACAATCCGATGCCAATCGGTGTTTTCGACGTCTTTACCGTCTTTGTCTTTGTAAGCCTCATTGGTTGCCACGTTGAAAGTTGCAACGGCTGCGCCGGTCGGCGTGTAACGCAGTTCCGGATCTTTGCCCAAGCGACCGATTAAAATAACTTTGTTTAATGTTCCTTTTGCCATAAAATTTGATCCTATAAATTCTGCGGTTATTCCGAGTAGGCCGGGCAAAAACCGCATAAAAAATTCAACGCGCCACTTCCCGGCTTCGCTCGAAAGTGACTATGTTAATTACTTCGATTTCTTCTCAACGCTGTTGGGACTTTGTTTCGGCGTTTCTTTGACTTCAGGCGCCGCGATCAAACCCAATTCCTGCCGGACTTTCGTTTCGATTTTTTTGTACGTTTCCGGATTATCGATCAGAAACTGCTTGGCGTTTTCGCGTCCTTGTCCGATTTTCTCGTCTTCAAAGGCGTACCACGTGCCGCTCTTCTGCACGATATTCATATTGGTCGCGAGATCAATCAGATCGCCTTCGCGTGAAATACCGAAACCATACATCAGATCGGTTTCCACTTCTTTGAACGGCGGCGCCAGTTTGTTTTTCACGATTTTGATTTTCGTGCGATTGCCGACGATTTGTTCGCCGGCTTTAATCTGGCCGATACGGCGAATGTCCACACGAATGGACGTGTAGAATTTCAAAGCGCGTCCGCCAGTGGTGGTTTCAGGATTACCGAACATCACGCCGATTTTGTCGCGTATTTGATTGATAAAAATTACGCACGTTTTCGATTTGCTCACGGCGCCGGTCAATTTCCGCATCGCCTGGCTCATAAGACGCGCTTGCACACCCATCGTCGCGTCACCCATTTCGCCGTCAATTTCACTTCGCGGAACAAGCGCGGCCACCGAGTCGATGACGATAATATCCACCGCATTGCTGCGAACAAGGCGTTCCGTAATTTCTAAAGCCTGTTCACCGTTATCGGGTTGTGAAATCAGTAAATTATCCGTATCGACGCCGAGACGTTTGGCGTAAACGGGATCGAGCGCATGTTCCGCGTCGATAAAAGCGGCAATGCCGCCTAATTTTTGCGCTTCAGCAACCACGTGTAAGGCCAGGGTGGTTTTACCGCTCGATTCCGGTCCGAAAATTTCAGTAATCCGTCCGCGCGGGATGCCGCCGATTCCGAGCGCGGCGTCGATCGCGATCGAGCCGGTCGAGAATACATCGACGGCCATGGCCGTACGCTCACCCAACCGCATGATGGAGCCTTTACCGTATTCCTTCATGATATCGGAAATGGTCCGCTCCAGCGATGCTTTTTTTTCTTTATCGACTACGATCATATCGTCGTCTTTTTTCAATTCTGCCATTTTAAAGGTTCTCCTAAAAAACGTAATTTTTTATGTTGATGTGGATTTGAACTAACTTTTTTGGAAGTTGCTCAAAGTATAAAAACTCACGGATAGACGCAAATTTAAAATACGTAAATTTCGCGCCCGTGAGCCGAAGGGGCCTGTAAAAGCCCCTTCATTTCCGGGAACTCAGTGAAGGAAGTTCAAAACGGCATTCCCTCGTTGCCGACAGTTTCTACGACTAACTCGGCCACGGGAACTTCCGGTTCAGGCAATCTATCCGATTCCATTTTCGCGCCGAGCATTTGCAGCGTTTCGACTACTACTTCCGTGACGGAGCGCTTGACACCGTCTTTATCGTCATAATAACGTGTCTTTAACTGTCCTTCCACGCACACGAGCGATCCTTTTTTGAGATATTGTCCGCAGATCTCCGCAAGTTTTCGCCACGCGACAATTTTGTGCCAGTCGGTTTGTTCGACGACTTTTCCTTCTTTGTCTTTATAAGACTGCCCGGTCGCCAGACTGAACGACGTGATCGGTATGCCGCTCGTGGTGTAGCGTAATTCAGGATCTTTGCCCAATCTTCCGATCAGGATCGCGCGATTGAATGTTCCTCTTGACATGGTAACCTCCATTTGATTTTGTTTTGTCATTTGAGTTATTAATTTATTTTGTTTATTGTTTGTTCATTGATTACGTACTTAATTTAATAGGTAGATGACGACAAAAATTCTCAAAATTTGAGAAAAAATTAAAAAACTGCATTTTTTTGCCTCAAAAAGCCGATTTATGAACCGACTTGACGAACTCCAGCGCCAGATCGAAATGGCGGCTTTGATTTATGAATTCCCCGAGAAATATTCTGAAAATGACCTCGCATCGCTATTTCTGACGAGTGAATCAACGATCCGCCGCGACGTCAAAGCGCTCCGCGACATGGGAATCCGTGTCTTTTCGCGCAAACAAGCATATCGCGTCGAGATGAATCTTTCGGAAATAAATTCGCTCGTCACGACCTATCTGGCATTTGCAAAAAACGAAACCATAAAAAATCTTCCGTTGATCCTGGAAAAATTCGTCAACAAAACGATTTCGTTTTTTGTAAACACCGTTAAAGCCATTCGCGACAAACACGTCATGGAAATCGAGTATCGCTCCGCTAAAACGGACAAGCTTCAATGGCGAACGATCACGCCGGTGGCGTTTTACAATGCCGGCAAGACGCACTATCTAATCGCGATTCATCAGGATGTCCCGAAAATGTTTACGATCGAACGTATCGGACAATTTCGTTTTACAAAACAGCCATCGCCGGTAAAAGAAATTCCGTCAGTCAATGAACTTTTTAAAGACTCATGGGGTTCATTCACCGGCGGGAAAATTGTCAAAGTCCGGCTTCGTTTTTCAGACGATCATGAACAATATATGTCTGATAAATTCTGGATAGAAAATCAGGAAACCCGCCACACCGACGAAGGATTTGAAATCACGCTCCATGTCAAGCTGTCCAACGAATTTATAGCATGGGTTATGGGCTGGGGCGATGCGGTCGAAGTGCTCGAACCGGATGAATTGAAAACAGCGATTGTAAAAAAAGCTAACGCTATTACAAAAAAATATAATTAGTCCTCACTGAAAAAGTCTAAGAACGGAGCAACCACTTGTCACCCCGAACTTGGTTCGGGGTATGTGACATCAATGTTCTACAGGATATAGACATATCCTGACACCAGGTCAGGATGACTTTTTCAGTGAGAATTAATTCATAATGTGATTTAAATCTTTTAAATCGATTTACCAAACGAGGTTTTATGAAAAAACGACTTTTTACTCCGGGGCCGACGCCGATTCCCGAACACGTGCAACTCAGCATGGCGCAGCCGATCATTCATCATCGGAACAAAGATTTCGAAGAAATTTTTATTGAAGTGAATGAAAATCTGAAATATCTCTACCAAACAAAACAACCGGTGTTGACATTTGCCAGTTCCGGCACGGGTGCGATGGAAGCGGCTTTCATTAATTGCCTTTCCAAAGGCGATACGATATTAAATATCGAGGGAGGAAAATTCGGCGAACGTTGGACGAAAATTCCGCAAGCGTACGGAATCAATGTGGACGTGATGAAAATCGAATGGGGCAAATCGGCGAATCCCGGTGACGTCAAAACGAAATTAAAAAATAATCCGAACATCAAGGCCGTTGTCATGACGCACAGTGAAACATCGACCGGCGCTTTTACGGATGTAAAAGAAATTGCCAGAATCGTACGCGAAAATTCAAACGCTTTAATCATGGTAGACGGCGTGACGTCGGTCGGCGCCATGGAATTACGTTTTGACGAATGGGGCCTCGATACAGTCGTAACCGGCTCTCAAAAAGGACTGATGCTGCCGCCGGGACTTGCCTTCTGCGCCGTCAGTGAACGCGCGATGAAGGCGCGCGAGTCTTCGGATTTGCCGAAATTTTATTTCGATTTCAAACGCGCCGCCAAAGAACTCAGCGCAAATACGACGCCGTTTACGCCGGCCGTCAC
>JABWBZ010000390.1 GCA_013359335.1 bacterium | reverse complement strand
GAAGTCACCTACCAGGAAGACGGTTTTGCACAATTCAATACGGACGGCGCGATTCTGACGATTGAAAAAGGGGGCGAAAAAAGCGATCATCCTAAAGACCACAAGAAAAATGGCGTCCTGATTCAATTCGAAGTGGAGGATCTGGAAAAAACGGTTGGCACTCTAAAATCAAAAAACGTCAAATTTACCCAAGACGTGACGGACGTGGAATTTGGACAAGTGGCGACCATTGTGGATCCGGACGGACATCAATTGTTGCTTTTGGAACAATAAAAAAACTTACCTGTTTGCTGTCCCGAAAATACCAATCTTCGGGCAGTTTTATGCAAACTAACATCAACGTCAAATTGAGGACGGAATGGCGACGGTTACGTATTTGGAAGCAATTTCGATGGGATTGCGCGAGGAAATGCTCCGCGATTCCAATGTTTATATGATCGGCGAGGACATCGGCGTTTACGGCGGCGCCTTCAAAGTGACCAAAGGTTTTATTGACGAATTCGGTGAAGACCGCGTAATGGATACGCCGATTTCAGAAGCGGGAATCATCGGTGTGTGCGTCGGCTCTGCGTTGATGGGTTTGAGGCCGGTTGCTGAGATGCAATTTGCCGACTTCATTTCCTGCGGCTTCAATCAATTGGTAAACCAGGCGGCGAAATTGCATTACCGTTGGGGCGAAGCGGTGCCGATGGTCGTGCGGTGTCCCTCGGGCGGCGGCGTTCACGGAGGGCCTTTTCATTCGCAGAATCCTGAGGCTTGGTTTTTTCATGTTCCGGGCCTTAAAATTGTTTCACCTTCCACGCCGTACGACGCCAAAGGTTTGATCAAAGCGGCTATCCGTGACAATAACCCGGTTTTGTTCTTTGAGCATAAATATTTGTACCGCCGCATCAAAGGCGAAGTGCCGGAAGACGATTATATCGTTCCGATTGGTAAAGGCGAAATCAAACGCGAAGGCAAGGACATGACCGTTATCGCCTACAGTTCGGCCGTACACTGGGCGCTGGAAGCGGCTGAGCAAATGCAGAAAGACGATGGTATTAGCGTGGAAGTGCTGGATTTGCGCAGCATTTTACCGTACGATAAAGAATTGATTTTGCAGTCGGTTAAAAAAACCAGCAAAGCGATTGTCGCCCACGAAGCGACTCTTACCGGCGGCGTCGGTGGAGATATCGCCGCATTTATCACGGAACACGCTTTCGAATATCTCGATGGACCCGTAAAACGATTGGCTGCTTTGGATACGCCGGTACCATACAGTCCGCCGCTTGAAGCGCATTTTCTGCCGAATAAAGATAAAATGTTAAAAACGATGCGGGAATTAGCCGCGTTTTAGATTCCAATGGCACGCGGATGACACGGATAAAACGGATGATCGTCGATATTTAAGAAAATATTTAAAACAATCCGTGCGAATCAGTAAAATCTGTGTTATCAGCGTTCTATCCAAGTTTCAAAAACTTAAAAAATAGGGACGTATGCGAAAAAATTTATACTTTTTTTTAATTTTTTCTACTTTTACGTGGCCGCTTCTGGCTCAAAAGAAAGTTCAAGTCGAATTGCATCTCAAAGATCAGAGTAAATTCGTAGGAGAAGCGGATTTCAGTGACATTAATTTCGCAACGAAATACGGCACTCTGAAGATTCCGGTGGCCGACATTTCGACCATTTTTCTCAGCAGCGGACGCAATGATGAATTAAAAGTACGCGTCGTTCAACTCATTGCCGATCTCGGCAGTGACAGCAAATCGGTTTCCGACAAAGCCGAGGAAGCGATATTAGAACTCGGTATTGATGCCGTCGGGTATATTCAAAAATATCTCGACGATCAGGCTTTGAAAGAAACGGATTTGTATGGAACAACCGACCGTTTGACTCAAATTGTCCAGCATATTATGTCAGCTGCCGGCGATATGGAATATCGTGAAACAGATCGTATTGTATTGAACGATGATTCGCAGATGGACGGTACGTTCAATCAA
>JABWBZ010000389.1 GCA_013359335.1 bacterium | reverse complement strand
CGCATTGGAGATCGACACGTTGATCAAGAACGCCCGAGAAATCAGTGGATTCAAAGTTGTCTCTAAAAAGGTCGATTTGCCGCAAGGGGTTGAGTTAAAATCGATGGGAGACAGTCTTCGAGACAAATTAAAATCGGGCGTTGGGGTTCTGGCATCCTCCAACAACGGAAATATTTCTTTTGTTTGCGTCGTTACGGACGATCTGATCCAATCAAAAAATTTGCACGCCGGCAATATAGTCAAAGAGATTGCAAAAATAACCGGCGGAAGCGGCGGCGGCCGTCCACATCTGGCAACGGCGGGCGGTAAAGAAATCAGCAAGCTTGATGAAGCCTTGAATAAATTATTCGAACTGGTGAAATAATTACTTAACAAGATTATGAAAAATAAAAAAACCAAATCGACGAAATCAAAAGTTCATACAACAAAGGATTCGGCTGTTGTCAAAATTTCTTCGAAGGGTCGAATCAAAGAGTTAATTTCCACGAAGAAGAACTCTTCAGCCAAACAACCGTCTCAAACAGTTTCAGCGCCTGCAACGAATCTCATGATCAGCGTTTCAGGGATCCGCGGAATTGTCGGAGACGGCTTGACGCCGGAAGTGGTAACGAAATACGCGTCCGCCTTTGGCACTTGGGCTAACGGCGGAAAAATTGTCATTGGCCGTGACTCGCGAGTCAGTGGTGAAATGGTTCGAATGGCTGTGGTCGCGGGCCTTTTGGCAACGGGCTGCCGGGTGATCGATATCGGAATTGTCTCGACGCCGACGACAGAAATAGCCGTTAAAAATCTTAAAGCTTACGGAGGCATTGCAATTACCGCAAGCCATAATCCCGTAAACTGGAATGCTCTTAAATTAATCGGTCCTAAAGGCCTCTTTCTCGATCAGGCCCAAGGTAATGAAGTCATTGAATTGGCTTTGAAAGAGAACATACAATATCAACATTGGGATCGATTGGGAAAAATCGAATACTATGACCATGCAATTCAAAATCATATCGATCAGATTCTTGAACTGGAGTATTTGAATGTTTCTCAAATAAGAGATCGCAGATTTAAAGTTGTTATCGATTGTGTAAATGGTGCCGGCGGGATTTTTATTCCAAAGCTGCTCAGGGAAATGGGTTGCGAGGTTTTGATTTTGAACGAAGAACCGCACGGAATTTTCCCGAGAAATCCGGAGCCTGTTGCTGAAAACCTCAATCAGCTTGCCAATGCAGTCATTGAATATAAAGCGGATATTGGACTGGCTGTTGATCCTGATGTTGACCGCCTGGCGATAGTCGATGAAAACGGCCAGCCCATCGGTGAAGAGTATACGCTAGCCTTAGCCGTCGATTTTATTTTATCGCGAAAACCGGGAGCGGTGGTCATCAACGCGTCAACCAGTATGGCGATTGATGACATTGCACAAAAATACGGTTGTACAGTATTTCGCACAAAAATTGGCGAAATCAATGTTTCAACTAAAATGCATGAAAAGAATGCCGTCATCGGCGGAGAAGGCAACGGCGGCGTTATTCTACCTGAAATTCATTATGGACGCGATGCAGCAACCGGAATCGCTCTAGTATTACAATATTTAAGTGCTTCTGGTAAAAAAATAAGTGAATTGAAACAAACATTACCTCAGTACACGATGATCAAAACCAAAATCGATTTGGCCAAAGTCAATGTCGATCAGATTTTGCAGAAAATCATAAATAAAAATGACGCCAAAAAAGTTGACCGAACCGACGGTGTCAAACTGATCTACGATCATGCTTGGATTCATTTTAGGAAATCCAACACGGAACCGATTCTTCGGACGATTGTCGAGGCACGTACACAGCAAGAAGCAGAAAAATTGCTGTCGTCGTTTACCTTGTTTTTTAAATAATCATCCATGCGCGTTCTCAATAAACCTATCTGAGAGGAGTGCGATTTATGAAAAAGTTAGCATTAATGTGCGTTGTGATCGCGGGAAGCTTGTTTGCGCAAAAACC
>JABWBZ010000098.1 GCA_013359335.1 bacterium | reverse complement strand
AATACATAAGTTATTGATTTTCAATAAAAATTGAAATCTTTAAAACTAATATCGTATTAAGACAAATGTATTTTCCAATTGCAGAATAAATCGTAGAGAGGTAATCTGTGTGCTTTTGTTCCGTTTAAAATTTGATCAAATAATTGATTTTCAACAGAAATAAAAGTAAAAAAAACAGATTTTGGAAATATGTAATCTAAGTGAACTTCATCAATTTCAGATTCTAATGTTTTAACCTGACCAACAGCATTGCTTATCGTTAAATGTTGTTGATGAACATCGGATTGATCTTTTTGATTAGATTTTAGATGTACAACTTCATGAGAAGATAAATCAGCAGCAAGCAATCCTCTGATTGATCCTGTGTATAGCACAACAAAAACCAATAGGAAAGAAAAAAATCCTATATGCTTTTCTAAAACTGATCGTATTGTTTTCACATTATATACCTAAAACGATGTAAAATTAAATTAAATATCGATTCAAAATCAATTTAACAAAAAAAGTTCCGATAACGATATCGGAACTTTTAAATTATTGCTTTCTTTCAAATTGACAACAGCCGTGTAAATCTTTATAAGCTTCATCATTTGCTTTCACTTTATCTGTATCGTGACCTACATTTGCCACTGCTTTGTGCACTTGATCAACGGTACATTTATTTTCATCTAAAATCAAATGCATATCCTGATGGTCGGCATGCCATACAGCAGACTTTACTCCTTTGACAGACAAGGCCGCTTTTTCGATACGCTTTTTGCACATATCACAATTTCCGTTCACTTCAATGTCGTATTTCGCATTTTTGTTTTTCTTTTCTTGAGCCTGAACTGAAATTCCCATTAAAGAAATCATCAGTACTAAAATTAATTTTTTCATTGAATTATTGATTTTTGATATTGTTATTGATATTGATTTTTGTTATTGATATTGAAATTGTTTTTTGTTACTGAATTTTAAAACGTAATCCCGTATAAAACATTGCTCCAAAAACCGGAGCATACACCATTGAACTATCAAAATATGAGCCAAAAGGGTCATTACTTCCTAAAATTGCATTTTCTTGTTGATAATTTCCAAGGTTTTCTGCACCAAGATAAATTTCAAATGTTTTAGAAAAAGTTCTGGTAATTTGAGCATTCATCACCGAAAACGGGTTGGTAAACTCCTGCAGACGATATTCTTCAGGATTCGACTGTGTTCTTGGTAAACGTTGTTTTCCTAACCAATTGTAAGTGAAATCAAATTTCCATTGCTGACCATTTTCCTTTACGTGCGTTTCATAGGCGATGTTTGTAAAAAATCGATGTTTGGCTTGCAAAGGTCTCTCTACTAAACCAATGGTATAATCGGTTTGAACATCATAATATTTGTAGGCTGTTCTCACATTAAAATGATGTGAAATTTCATAACTCAAATCCACTTGCAAACTATTGGCAAATGATTTTCCGTCAAGATTGTAAAACAAAACTTGTTGCGGACTATTATAAACATCAACAATGGCTTGATTTTGAAAATCGGTTCGGTAAAAATCAACCGAAAATTCAGCTTCTTTTCCAAAAACTTTGAATCCTTGTAAATAACTAATTCCGTAATTCCAAGCGATTTCAGCATCCAAGCCATAAATTTCTCCCCCTGTATCCAAAATTTGAAATTGGCGTGATGAAGCAAAAAGCTGTTGGTTTTCTGCAAAAATATTTGCACTTCTTTTTCCTCTTCCTGCAGAAATTCTGAAAGTTGTTTTTTCAAAAGGTTTATATCGTAAATGTGCTCTCGGCGTGACAAAAACTCCTAATCGATTGTGGTAATCAATTCGACCACCCAAAACATAACTCAAATCGTCATCATTGCAATACGTATATTCAAAAAATGCACCTACGGAATTATCAATTCTACTGAAATCGGAAACATTAACCACTTCATCAAACTGATCGTAAGTAAAATTTAAACCCGTTGCAAATTTGTGTAACGTATTGCTTATAATCGAATTATAAATCAAATTAGAATAAAAACTTCGTTGCGTAATATCATATTGATTTAATCCGAAATACGAATTTTGTTTATGGTAATTAAACGCATTTTGAAACCCAAAACTTCGCCACGGAACTTCGGTTGAAACCCGACCTATTTTTGATGAAATATCTAGTTTTTCTGTATTGATTTCTGAACCCCAAAAATTGGTTGTTCCTCTATCTCTATCGGGATCAAAATCAACTTGGCCGGTTTGTTTCTCGTCATTCATATACCGAAAATTGATAAAACTCACCCAGCCATTTTCGGCATCGGTATATTGCCAACGGTTTATCATATTGATTTGTTGACCAATTGGATTATCCAAAAAACTATCGTCGTTCATATCGTTTTTTGAAACTCTCGCATTTCCGTGAAGGAACAAACTGGTTGCCCATTTATCATTGAGTTTTTTATTAAAATGCGTATTCAATTCAAATCGCGAATCGGTTGAACCATACGCATTCAAAAAGAACGGAATATCATCTTGTGGTTTAATCATTTCGTAATTAATCTGACCCGAAATGCTTTCAAATCCATTAACCACAGAACCTGCACCTTTGGTAATTTGGATGCTTTCAACCCAAGTTCCCGGAACAAAAGATAGTCCATACGCTTGCGAAGCACCTCGAATAGCCGGAATATTTTCTTCTGTCATCAAAATGTATGGACTTGTTAATCCCAACATTCTAATTTGACGACTTCCGGAAACTGCATCCGAAAAATTGACGTCAATCGACGGATTGGTTTCAAAACTTTCGGATAAATTACAACAAGCAGCTTTGAGCAATTCTTTGCTTGTCATCGTTTGAACGTTGGCCGCAGCCATGTAATTCTTTTGAAGAGACTTTCTAACTTTGGTCAACGTAACTTCGTCCAAAGTAGTGTCAAATTCTAAATTTTGTGTAATTGATTTAGGTTCTGTAATTGTTAAGTTAACAGTTTTAAAACCGACATAACTAATTACCAAAACCGTGTTTTCGGAAGTAAAAGGAATTGTAAAGTTTCCTTTATCATCTGAAACAGCTCCGATTTGTGTGTTTTGCCAATAAATATTTGCTCCCGGAAGAGGCTGATTATCATCAAACGTAATTTTTCCGGTTACCTTTTCTTGCGAAAAAAGTAATGTAGAAAACAATAAAAATAATGAAATTATAAGTTGTTTTTTCATTAAAAATGATTTTAAATTAAACGTAATTTTTTCACAAAAGTGAAATCTGGTTTAATCTAAAATCAGGCGTAAAAAACAAATTGAGAATACAATTGATAGAGTGGCGGAGCATTTGCATCACAATAATAATCAAACAATTGCTCGTTGATTAAATCTACTCTATTGGTATAAAATGAAAATTCTACTGTTGGTAAAACCGATACATAATCGAAGTCAAATTGCAGTTGCTTGATCACTACATCATCAAAATCGGCTTGAATTGTTTCATCGGAACAACAACCGTCATGGCTGTCTGAAGAAGCTGTACAACACGCTTTTTCTTCCGGATGAATTTCCATTTCACAAGGTTCTTCGTTAGAAAAAACAGAAGAAACAGAAGCAATCGTATCACCACAATAATGCACATTAAAAGCCAATCCGCTGGAAGAAATCAGCAGATAAAAAGCCATAATTATACTCGTGCATTTTTTGAAGTTCATACTGCAAAGGTACTTTTTTTTGTTTAGTAGCTTCAAAAAAATCTGTTAATTGAATTAAATCTCAATAACTTGACCTAAAAAAGGAACAGTTGCATCATATCCGTATGTGTCAAAAATCTTTGTTCTCAAGGTGTCTGCCGCTTCATTTTCACCGTGAACTAAAAATATTTTTGTTTTACGACCAATGTTATTGATGAAACGCATCAAATCGTTTTTATCCGCGTGACCGCTAAATGAGTTGATCTTCACGACCTGCGCCTTTAACTGATATTCTTCCCCGAAAATTTTTATCCGTTCTTCTTTGTCGATCAATTTTCTTCCCAATGTATGTTCCGCCATATAACCGACGATCATGACCGTCGTGTTCGGGTTTTCAATGTTATTGGCGAGATGATGGAGAATACGTCCGGCTTCGCACATTCCCGAAGCGGAAATAATAATACAAGGTTCACGCAAGTCGTTCAATTTTTTTGAATCTTCCACTTTCGAAACGTAACGCAGTCCTTCGAAAACAAAAGGATTATCGCCCTGTTCGAGCAAGTGGCGTGCTTCGTCGTCATAATAGTCCTGATGCATTTTAAAAACTTCCGTCACGTTGACAGCAAGCGGGCTGTCTACGAAAACCGGAATAGCCGGGACGAGTTTGCGTTCATAAAGCTTGTTTAAATGATAAACGATTTCCTGGGTTCGTTCGACGCTGAACGCCGGTACGATTATCTTTCCGTTTTTTTTGAATGCATCGTGAATGACATCGACCAATCGCCGTTCGATTTCTTTGGCGGGGTCGTGCAACTTATTGCCATACGTACTTTCGGAAATTAACACATCGAGATCGTTCAGTTGATCCGGGTCGTCGATGATCGGGAGATTGTGCCGGCCGAGATCGCCGGTAAATCCGAACCGGATCGTGCGGCCGTTTTCTTTGATTTCCAATCGCAGCATCGCGGAACCGAACATGTGGCCTGCGTTTAAAAACGTCGCTTTCACATCAGGCAACGGTTCAAACGTTCGGTTATAACCAAGTCCGACAAACTGAGTCATGCAGGCTTGGGCGTCGCGAATGCCGTACAAAGCTTCGCGCAACGGTTGCTTTTTTCGCGCCAATTTTTTATTCACGAATTCGACGTCGCGTTGCTGGATGTACGCGGAGTCCTGGAGCATCACGCCGCACAGATCGACCGTCGGCGCCGTACAAAAAATATTTCCTCTGAAGCCTTGTTTGACCAGGTTGGGAATGTTGCCGCTGTGGTCGATGTGCGCGTGGGACAAGATCATCGCGTCGATGGAGGCCGGCTCAAAAGGAAATTGCCGGTTCCGCTCAAACGCTTCATCGCGGCGGCCTTGAAATAAACCGCAATCCAGCAATAATCGTTTGCCTTTGATCGTAAGCAAATGCTGCGACCCGGTCACGCTTTTATTGGCGCCGCAAAATTGAATTTGCATGAGAGTTTAAAAATTTTATTTAGAGGAACGTCGGGGTTAAAATAAGAAATAATTCAATGAAGGCCAAGAATATAGTATAGCTTTATTTCAAAGCCGGATGCAAGAGATACGACAGCACTGCGAGAAGGGTGATCAACGGTTATTTTATTTGTCCTTTTTCGCCCTTCGACTCCGCTCAGGGCACCTAAGTGACAAATATTTCTTAGAAAAATCTGTTAATTTGGGCTAACTAAAATTTTCAGTTTCTCGCCGACACGAACGGTATTGGATGCGAGCTTGTTCCACTGTTTGATGCTGCTGACTTCCACGCCGAAAAGTTTCGCAATGCTGATGAGCGTGTCGCCGTCCTGCACGACGTAAATTTTTGTGCCGGGTTCTTCGACGATGGTTTCTTTCGCTTTTTTCTTGGTTGCATTGCGGTAGCCTTCGTCAGGAACGTACGGATCGACCCATAGCGTCAAAACTTGTCCGGGATAAATCGGATCGCCATAATACAATCCGTTCCAGTCGCGGATATTCTGGGCGAGAATATTATACCATTCGGCGATTTCACCGAGCGTGTGTCCCGACTTCACGGTAAATACAATTTTCTTTTTACCTTGTTTGTCGTCTTTTTTCTTGGTGTTGCCGGCGGAGGAATTCGTATTGTTGGATTTTACGCCGGTTTGATTGGACTTGTTGTTGGTATAGGTATAAGTTTTTTCCTGTTTCGTGTTGTTACCGTTATTGGCAACATATCCTGACGGCGCAACGGGAATCAATAAGTATTGACCAGTCGTTAGATTGGCCGAATTTTTAAGTTGATTTGCCTGCATGATGGCTTTGATGTCCGTACCGTATTTATTGGCAATTCCCGATAATGTTTCGCCGTACTTGACCTGATATCGTACCCACGAACGTTTTTTGTCAGCCGGAACTTTTGCGTAATTTTCCAAAAAAGTTGCGCGAGTACCGTACGGTAATTTCAACATATAATTCGGAATGGTAGGCGGCGTGCACCAGCGAAGAAGCGCGGGATTGAGTTCACGCACGCTGTCGACGGTCGTTTTTGCGCATTCGGCAATGATCTGTAAATCGAGACACTCGGATATCGTCACCGTGTCCATCAGCATGGGTGCGTCTTTGCTCAACTGTATTCCATATTGTGCCTGATTTTTTACAACCGACGTGGCGGCGAGAATATAGGGAATATAGTTTTTCGTTTCTTTCGGCAATTTTGTCATTTCCCAGTAATCGCGCGTATTGTTTTTGCGGATGGCACGTTTAACGCCGCCGTAATTATAAGCGGCCATTGCAAGATACCAATCGCCGTATTCGTAGAATAAATCTTTCAAGTGTTTGGCCGCCGCTTTCGTGGAAGCGTAAATGTCTTTGCGTTCATCCACCCACCAATCGATATTCAACCCGTAATAGCGGCCGGTCGGAACCATGAATTGCCATGGCCCTACAGCGCGCGCGCGCGATTTGGCGGTCGTACTGAAGCCGCTTTCGATCATGGCGAGATAAATCAAATCTTCTGATAGTCCCTCGGATTTCAGCGCGTCATAAATAAGCTTTTCATATCGGCCGAGTTTAAAATACAAATGCTGTAACGTATTAATGCCGGGGCCTTTGAGGTAGTCGACGTATTTTTGAACGCGTTCGTTGGAAACCATCGGGATGTAATCCAGCGCATGTCCTTTGGCGATCGGCGCATTGATCTTGCCGTAAGAATTTAATCCTGACAAACCGACGTCGAAATAGCTGAGTTTATTTAAAACCTGCTGGTTGAAAACTTTTTCGTCGTACTGATTGGTTGCCTCGAGGACGTTTTTATAATTTTCCAGAATGCCGACCGCCAGCCAATTGGCATAATCGGTAACGGAGTCGGAACTGAAGCTGAGGTCTTCAATTTCGCCGCGCGATTCGTCGATTTTGACAGGCAATTCCGTTCCGCCGTTCATGTCAGTTTCGTCAAAACTTTCTTTAGCAGCGAGAATTTCACCGAGCGCATACAGAGCGTCAACGGCTTTTTCATATTCATCTTTGGCGCCATCGCCGTTCTGCTCGACGTACCATTTTTTGAGCGCGTCGGCATAGGCTTCTTTTATTTTTTCAAGCGCGGCTGTTTGCTCGAGCTGCGGCGCGTGATTGGCTCCGGCGTCTGAATCCGATAATTGTAAAAATTGCACGCTCATCGTTTGTGTATCGGCCTGAGTCGTATCCTTATGAGTTACAGCAGAAGTCTGGTCTCCAGTGACGGTGTGGGAAGTCAAAACGACCGTTTGCTGCGACGCCGTACAGCCATTCATCAGCCACAGAATCCATAAAACCATCGCCTGTTTTTTCAAACCTGACATGCTTAAAACTCCAAAAAAAGTGTAAAAAAAATGTAACAATAGGATTATCTCGAACCGCGCGCAATATAGCATTTTCGGCGTTTAGTGTCAATGGATATTCCCGCAGACAGTGGAAAACGGTGGCCCGACAGCCAGGGACTATCACGGCTACGCGTTCTTTCTTCAAACGAAGCAAAAAAACCCCATTGTTTTTTATAAATCTTCACTATATATTACGCCGTTCTCCAACAGCAAAAAATGCTCATTACCCCATCCACTATTTTTTCATCTTATCAAGGAGTGCGCTATGAAGTACATTCAGCTCGACTACACGTACATGATGGATTTTGTGCGCGAAAAAGACATCCTGAAAATGCAGTCGAAAGTCACGGACGTACACAAAGTTATCGAAGAGCGCACGGGAATCGGGGGCGACTTTTTGGGATGGCTGGATCTGGCGCATCGTATGCCGGTCAGCGAGTTGGAGAGTATTGTTAAGACCGCTGAAGAAATTCAAAAGACATCCGACATCTTCGTTGTCATCGGCATCGGCGGTTCCTATCTCGGCGCGCGTGCCGTTATCGACAGTCTGTCGCACAGTTTTCATAATGCGCTGCCGCACAAATCCCCGCAGATCTTTTTTGCCGGTCAAAATATGAGTGGCAAATACTACGAAGATTTAAAAGAAGTTCTCATGAATAAACGCCTAACGGTGAATGTCATATCTAAATCGGGCACGACGACGGAGCCGGCGCTGGCGTTGCGATATTTTCGCGACCTGATGCAATCGGTGATGGCTTCTGGCCAGGTCAAACAACGAATCATTGCTACAACCGACGCGGCCAAAGGATCGTTGAAGAAAATGGCCGACCAGGAGGGATATCGTACGTTTGTCATTCCCGATGACGTGGGCGGGCGCTACTCCGTGTTAACGCCGGTGGGATTATTGCCGGTCGCCGTGGCCGGAATTAATATTAATGAATTATTACAAGGCGCGCGCGACATGGAAGCGTATTTGAAAGAACCGGATTTGAAAAAAAATCCCGCCTACATGTACGCCGTGATCCGCAACAGCATGTACGCCAGCGGCAAAGCGATTGAAATCATGGCCAATTTCGACCCGTCGCTGCACTTTTTTTCGGAATGGTGGAAACAATTATACGGCGAGAGCGAAGGTAAAGACAACAAAGGCATTTATCCGGCGTCGGTCGATTATTCGACGGACCTTCATTCGATGGGGCAATGGGTGCAGCAAGGCGCGCGGAATATTTTCGAAACGTTACTGTGGATTGAAAAATCGCGTTCGGGTGCGGCCGTGCCCACATTACAGAATGATCTCGACGGATTTAATTTCCTGTCCGGTAAAACTTTCGACTTCGTCAATGAAAAAGCGTATCAGGGCGTGACATTGGCCCACCACGACGGGCGTGTTCCCAATATGTCGGTGATGATTCCGGAGATGAATGCGTACTATCTCGGCCAGTTGATTTATTTCTTTGAAAAAGCCTGCGCAATGAGTGGTTATCTCTTACGGGTTAATCCTTTCGATCAACCGGGCGTCGAAGCGTACAAAAGTAATATGTTTGCTTTGCTCGGCAAAAAAGGATTTGAAGAAAAAAATAAAGAATTGATGGAAACTCTCAAAACCATCGAAAGACGAGTCGTCTAGACATGAAATCGCGGTTGGAGATTCTCGAGGAATTGGTTCGCCAAGATGCTAACGATTCGTTTTCACGATACGGTCTTGCGATGGAATACATGAAAAACGGCGACACCGAGAAAGCGCTTCATACGTTTAACGATTTATTACAACGCGATCCCAGCTATTTGCCGGTGTATTATCAGATGGCCAAAGCTTTCGAACATGCGGGGCGGGTATCTGACGCTGCGGACATTTACCGGCGCGGCCTCTTTATCGCCAAACAGCAGAACAATCTTCACGCATTAAGCGAATTGCAGTCGGCTCTGGATGAATTAGAAGAATAATTAACGGCCGGTTTTGCAAATAATCAGTTAACCTCTTAGGTCAATGAAAAAAAACAAACCCAAACATACGTCTTCCGGCCAACAGCAAGGCAGCGGAAAACGAAAACGCATTTCGAATGTAGCTCCTTCTGCTTCCGGACACGGTCATGGATACGGTCACGGCCATGGCGGAGGGTTTCGCAAGCATCGCCACAAAGGCAAACAAAAAATCAATCTCTACGAAGCAAAAATATACAAAGGCGCGCTGTCAAGCGCCGACGAAGACCGGCTGGCGGAGAATACTGTCAATAAAATTGCCCTGCAGATTCTGATCGAATTCGACAACAATCAAACGCGGGCGGATATTTTGTTGCGCAATTACATTCGTCAAAACCATAAATTACTTACCGGCCGCGAAAAAGGGAATTTATCCCGCACGGTAATGAATGTATTGAAATGGCGGATGCGGCTCGATTATTACGCGTCGAAAGTTTTGAAAGCCGACGTGACGCGGTTCGATCCTCTGATGCGCAATGCGTACCGCCTTGCCACGCTCAACGCCACCGTACTCAGCAAATCGTTAGACAAATGTATCGCGCTTTCCGACGCGGCCATGCCCAAAGAGCATGGAAATTTTAAGCAGCCATTACGCGAATTTTTGAAGACGCTTGTCAAAGCCAAAAGTGAAATTCCGCTCCCGAGCCGTCAAAAAGATATTATTCACGCGCTCGCCATTATTTTCTCCCATCCGGCGTGGCTGATCGAAAGATGGATTGAGCGTTACGGCCCGGAGAATACGGAAAAATTGTGCGAATTTAATAACGAAGAAAACGTATTTACAATACGGGTTAATACGCTCAAATCGGATGAACTCAGCCTGATGTCACAACTCAAGGATCAGGGATTCTCCATCAAAAAATCCCGTTATGGAAGTTTCGGTTTTTATGTTTCCGGCCTCGGTGAAATTTATTCGACCAATAGTTTTAAAAACGGTTTTTTTGAAATTCAGGATGAGGCCAGCCAGCTTTTCGTCGAATGGTGCAATCCGAAAAACAGGGATTTGGTGCTCGACGTGTGCGCCGGCAGCGGCGGCAAAACGATTTTCCTGTCGGCCTTAATGAATAATACCGGCAAAGTCATTGCCACCGATACCAACGCCGGCGTGATGGAGGATCTGGCCGAGCGCATTCGCCAGGCCGGCTGCTCCAACGTCGAAATCCTTCACCCGGACGTGGCTATGGATCAACTGAAAGAAAAATTTATCAGTCAAGCCGATAAAGTTATCATCGACGCGCCGTGCAGCGGATTGGGCACGCTGTCTAAAAATCCGGACATCAAATGGCGCTTGCTGCCTGAAGACATCGGCCGGCTGGCAGAGGAGCAAAAATCCATTCTCGAGTTTAATTCGCAATTCGTTGCCCAAGGCGGCGAATTGATCTATGCGACGTGTACGATCAATCCGGAAGAAAACGAACAAGTGGTGGAAGCGTTTTTATCGGCGCATTCCGATTTTGAAATGATCAAAGAACACGATCCGAAATATAATTTCTTTATTGATGAGCGGGGCTATTTTTACATCCTTCCCTTTAAACACAACATGAGCGGCTTTTTCGGTTGTAAACTGAAGCGCGTAAACTAACGAGGTGATGTATGCGATTTCTGGTGTTGGGCGGCGGACTGATGGGACGCGCCGTCATCAAAGATTTATTGGAGAATCCCTCCACCGAATCGGTGGTCGTTGCGGACACAAATTCTTCAGTTCTTAAAGAGTTGAAAGTGTTCTTAAAAAAATATGATACAAAAAAATGGACATTTAAAAAAGCGGATGTGAGTAAGATTGTGTCGGTGAAAAAACTCATGAAAGGAATAAATACTGTCGTCAGCGCCGTGACATACAAATATAATTACGAACTTGCGAAAGCGGCGATTCAATCCGGCTGCCATTTTTGCGATCTCGGCGGTAATAATACCATCGTCGACAAAGAATTCACGCTCGATAAAATGG
>JABWBZ010000097.1 GCA_013359335.1 bacterium | reverse complement strand
CGAGATCCTGCTGCTGGACGAGCCCACTTTCGGTGTCGACCCCGTCTCCCGGCGAGATCTGTGGCTGATCGTCCACGAGATGGTCGGGCGCGGGGTCACGGCCATCGTGAGCACGGCGTATTTTATCCGGAAAAACGACGTGGAGGATGCTTTTAAAATTTCTGAAATCCTGATCAACGATAAAGAAGAGTCAATTCACAAAGCGACCGGATGGATGCTGCGGTTTGCGGGCGATAAAGATCGCGCGAGGTTATTACAATTTTTGGATCGTTACGCGGCCACGATGCCGCGCACGACGCTGCGCAACGCCATCGAACATTTCGATTCCAAACAACGCAATCATTATTTGAACGTGCGAAAAGGAGCCCGTACATGAGTTCAAAAAACAAAACCGTCATTACTGCCGAGCCGGGGAAGCAGGAACTTTTCATTACGCGGGAGTTTGACGTGCCGCGGGAATTGGTTTTCAAAGCGCTTACCGATCCGGTTTTGTACACGCAATGGCTCGGGCCGAAAAATTACACGATGATCCTTGAAAAATTCGAGCCCGTATCGGGCGGTTCGTGGCGCTACATCCATAAAGATCCGAACGGCAAAACCTACGCGTTCCGCGGTGTGCATCATGACGTCACCGCGCCGGAGAGAATCATCAGTACGTTTGAATTCGAAGGACTTCCCGAAAAAGGCCACGTCATTTTGGAAACTTTAAAACTAGAAGTTTTGCCCGGTAATCGCACACGTCTAAGGACGCAATCGGTTTTTCAGTCGGTGGCCGATCGCGACGGCATGGTACAATCCGGTATGGAAGGCGGGGTTACGGATTCATACAATCGCCTCGAAGAACTTTTGTTTACCTTAAAGTAATTTCAAAAAAAAGCAGGTGGCTTATGAAATCAATTAAAGCGCAAACGATTGACGACTATCTTGGCCAGTTTCAAGACGATCAGAAGAAAACGCTGGAAAAACTTCGCCGCATGATCAAATCGGCGGCGCCGGGCGTGACGGAATGTATCAGCTATAGTATGCCGGCTTTCAGGCATCAGGGTAAATTATTGGTAGCCTTCGGCGCTTTTACCGATCACTGCTCGTTTTTTCCGATGAGCGCGGCAACGATCAAAGCATTGACGAACGATTTGAAACAATACGAAACGAGTAAAGGAACCATTCGCTTCCCGAATACAAAACCTTTGCCGGCGGCATTGGTGAAAAAAATTATCAAAAAGCGAATAGCTGAAAATGAAACAAAATAAAACACGAATGATTCAGGAAAAAACAATCATGAAAAAAGTCGTTTCAAAGGACGGAACTGAAATTGCTTATGATCGATGGGGACGTGGCCGTCCGCTTATTCTTGTTGACGGTGCGTTGTGCAGCCGCTCATTCGGACCGATGCCCAAAATTGCGTCCTTGCTGGCCGAACATTTTACGGTGTTTATGTATGATCGGCGAGGCCGCGGCGATAGTTCCAATGGCAAGATGTATTCGGTCGACCGCGAAATTGAAGATCTCGATGCGCTGATCCGGGAAGCGGGCGGATCGGTGTATCTGTTCGGCGTGTCATCCGGCGCGGCGCTCGCCTTGAAAGCGGCCGAAAGTAAACTCGATATTGCCAAATTGGCTCTGTATGAGCCGCCGTTTGTGTATGAAAAAAACAGCGAATCATCCAGGCTTGACCACAAAACGCAGCTTGAGTTGCGCTTGTCTGCCGATCGGCGGGGCGATGCGGTAAAATATTTTATGGTGCAAATGGTCGGGGCTCCGGCCTTCTTCGCGTGGCTGATGTCGCTGTTGCCGATGTGGAAAAAGCTTAAAGCCGTTGCTCACACGCTCCCGTACGATGCCGCGATCATGGGCAACTTTACCGTGCCATCGGAAGATATTTCAAGAATTACCGTTCCTACGCTGATAGCGGGCGGAGAAAAAAGTCCGGAGACACTGCGGCGTGCCGTTCAAGGCGTCGCCGATGTTCTGCCCAATGGGACGCTCCAGTGGCTCAAAGGTCAATCGCATAATTTGGCCGCCAAAGCCATCGCGCCTGTACTCCGGTCATTTTTTATGAACGAAAATTTATAAAATTATTTCAAACAAAAATTCGAAAGGTAACTATGCCATCAACGTCAAGTCAACTCTGGACGGCGCGAATTTTAGGCGGCATTGCCGTGCTTTTTTTGTTATTCGATACCGTCATTCACCTGATTCCGAATCAGCAGGTCTTGGATGCGTTTACCGAACTCGGATTTCCCCCGCATCTATCCACGACGCTGGGCGTGATCGAATTGATAGGTCTTATTCTTTATCTTCTGCCGCAAACGTCCGTATTGGGCGCTATTATCTGGACGGGGTATCTTGGCGGAGCCATTGCAACGCACGTGCGTGTTGGCAATCCGCTTTTTTCACATACGTTGTTCCCGGTGTATATCGCCGTTCTTTTATGGGCAGGAATTTTTTTGAGAGACGGGCGTGTACGCGAGCTTATACCGATTAAAAAATAAAATAACTAACATCTATTAACAGGAGACTGGGTTATGAATTCCGGAAAAATACGTACGATAATATATTGGATTGCAACGGGCTTGACGGTATTGAACTATGCTTTTGGCGGCGTGATGTATATGTCGGCAAATGAAGAAGTAGCAAAAGGCATGGCGCAATTGGGTTATCCGCTTTATTTTATTGTGATGCTAGGCGTATGGAAATTATTGGGCGCCATCGCCCTTGCCGTTCCGAAATTTCCGCTCGTAAAAGAATGGGCGTACGCCGGAATGTTTTTTAATCTTATCGGCGCCGCCGTTTCCAATGCCGTTGTGGGCAATGAAATCGTTCATGTGGTTACTCCGCTGATCGGGCTTGTTTTGGTCATTGTTTCATGGGCGTTACGTCCGGCAAGCAGGAAAGTAATTCGAGCCGTTGCGTGAAAAAGTAAAAAACCCAAACATTATGAAAATAAATTTGAACTTTTGAATATTTAATTATAGATAATATCTGAAACAAAGGAACCGATATGCCGTCATTAAAAAACGATCGCGCGATTGTGGCCGAACGTGTTTTCAAAGCGCCGCGCGAACTGGTGTTCAAAGTATGGACGGATCCGCAGCATATTTCCAAATGGTGGGGACCCAATGGCTTCACGACGACGTCTCAAATCATGGATGTTCGTCCCGGCGGAGTTTGGATCTTCACCATGCATGGACCCGACGGCGTGGACTATCCTAACCGCATCGTGTACAGCGAAATCGTTCCGCCTGAAAAAATCGTTTACACGCACGATTCCGGCGTGGATGATGCCCCGGGGCAATTTCAGGTGACGCTGCTTTTTACCGATGAAGGAAAAAACAAAACGAAATTGTCGATTGAAATGCTCTTCAGATCCGCGGCCGAACGCGACGAAGTCGTGGAGAAATACGGCGCGATTGAAGGATTGAATCAAACCTTGTCGCGTTTCGAAGAATTACTTTCAACGATGTAACGAAATTGTCAAAAGAAAACAGGAGATTGAATGCTTTCTGAAAATCAAGAGCAGTCGGCTGAAGCGATAGCGCTTCCGCGAACCGAATCTGTATGGCAGGAACTCAAAAACGCCATTCGCGGTACGGAAGCCGATTATACCCGGATCGGTTTGAAGCGCGCGATTTTTCTTTTGGCCGTTCCGATGATTCTGGAACTCGTCATGGAATCGCTGTTTGCCATCGTCGACATTTATTTTGTCGGTAAATTAGGCGCCTCTGCCGTGGCTACGGTAGGACTGACGGAAACATTTTTGTTCCTGTTATATTCGCTGGCGATGGGCCTGGCGACGGCGGTCACGGCGATTATCGCCCGGCGCATTGGCGAAAAAAATACGGACGACGCCGGCGTGGCGGCCGTACAATCGGTGTTCCTCGCCGTAGTGGCTTCGATTCCTTTTGCGGTCGCCGGAATATTTTTTTCGAAAGAATTGCTCGCGCTCATGGGCGCCGATCAATGGAGCATCGATCATGGCTACAGGTATACGCAATGGATGCTCGGCGGCAATACGATCATTGTTTTGCTGTTTGTGATCAACGCCATATTCCGGGGAGCCGGTGACGCCGCGATTGCCATGCGCGTATTGTGGATTGCCAACCTCTGCAATATTGTATTGGATCCGATTTTGATTTTCGGGTGGGGTCCGATTCCCGCTTTCGGAATAGAAGGCGCCGCCATTGCCACGAATATCGGGCGCGGCATCGGCGTGATGGTGCAGCTTTGGACGCTTTTTAACGCCGGCAAACATATTCGCGTTAAATTGACGCAACTTTATCTCGATGCAAAAATTATTTTGAATATTGTCAAAACATCGCTCGGCGGCGTGGGACAAATGATCGTCGCGATGACGTCGTGGATATTTCTGATGCGGATACTCGCCGACGTGGGCAGCGAAGCGGTCGCGGGCTCGACGATTGCGCTTCGCATTGTATTATTGACGTTGATGCCGGCGTGGGGCTTATCCAATGCCGCCGCGACGTTGGTCGGACAAAATCTCGGCGCCGGCAATCCCGACCGCGCGGAATCGGCCGTCTGGAAAATCGGCGTGTATAATATGTTTTTTCTCGTCGGCGTTTCAGTCGTGTATTTTACATTCAATCAAACGTTGATGAGTATCTTTACGCAAGATCCGCGTGTCATTGACATCGGAAAAGAATGGCTGCAGATATTGTCCTATTCGTATCTCGTTTATGGCTGGTGGATGGTGTCCGTGCAGGCATTCAACGGCGCGGGCGATACGAAAACGCCGACGAAAATCAATCTCGTATTTTTCTGGCTGATTCAAATTCCGTTGTCTTATTTTCTGGCCATCCATCTCGGTTGGCAGCATTCCGGAGTTTTCTGGGGCGTGTTTATTTCAGAAACATCCGTCGGTTTGTTTACGCTCTGGCTTTTCAAACGCGGGAGTTGGAAAAAAGTAAAAGTCTGATCATTTAACGGTCATTTTAATATGAATCATTAATATGATATTATCATACGTAACAGCGCAGCAAGAAGGGCCTTTGGTGTCCCGGGGAGATGGTATGAAAAACGATTCGCTTATCGTCGAAAGAACGTTTGACGCGCCGCCGGCCAGAGTCTGGAAGGCCATCACGGATAAAAACGACATGAAACAATGGTACTTCGATCTCGCCGATTTCCGGCCGGTAGCCGGATTTGAATTTCAGTTTCTCGGCGGCGAAGAAGGCAAAAAACAATACCTGCATCTTTGCAAAGTCATGGAAGTTATTCCAGGCAGCAAAATCACCTACAGCTGGCGGTACGACGGATACGAAGGCGTGTCGTACGTGACATTCGAATTATTTCCGGAAGGCAATAAAACGCGATTGAAACTCACGCATGAATATCTGGAAACATTCCCGGCAAATAATCCCGATCTCGCCCGCGAGCGTTTTGCCGAAGGCTGGAATTATATTGTTCACACGTCGCTTAAGGAATTTCTTGAGAAGTAGGCCATAAGTTTGACTCAAAGGTGTGCAGAATAAAACAGGGCAGGCGATAGTCGTGCGGTGTAGAACGATCGAGTTTTTTCTTTTTCTATTTTTTCTTAATCACCATGGTCGTTCCGATGACACTGTTTTCGAGAACGTCATTTTCAATCTCTTGTTTTTTTATGTAATCGAGAAATAGGGCCTGTTTATCCGGGAATTTTTCAATTAACTCATGGCATCTTTTTTTCAGGTTATCAAAAATGTAATCGTCCGTATCTTTGATGTCCTCTCTATCCATAATATGATCTTCAACCAGTTGCATTCCTGCTTTTTCTAATTGCTGTAATAGGTCGGTTTTCTTATACATCAAAGGATGATTAAAGTCGCTATCGTCATGTATATAGCCATCATCCATAATGAAAATTCCATTTTCATGGATACAATGAGCCAAGGTTGAAAAAGTCGAACAATAATCACCGAACACAGGCCCGATGGCTCCGAGTATGATCACATCATACGCTGACAAGTCTTTTATTTTTTCTCTTATATCTCCTGTTTCAAATGTACAGAGGTGATTGACTTTAAATTCGGAAGCCTTTTGCCTGGCAAATTCAACAAACTCAGGAACGGCGTCTATGCCGTGGCAAGTACAACCGAATGCATGCGATACTTTGACGGAAACTGCTCCTTTCCCGCAACCCAAATCAAGAACTTTTAATTCAGCGGGATGATGACAATGTTTTTTGATCAGTTTGATTATGGTTTCCGGGTCAGAGCCAATTTCCCAAAGGTCCTGGAGGATGTAAGGTAAATATGGGAAAAGTTCCGTATCAGAACCATCCATCGCCATTACAACGCTTTCTTCAAGTGTTTTCATTTTTTCAATCACAAGTATTTTGGTAGCCGAGCAAGCTGTTTTGTGTGCGCATGACGGGCCAGGTAAAGTGGACGAACATGAGCACGGATGTCATGGCAGTGGCAGGGAGAACTTACTTCTCATTAAAAAGGTCAGATGCAGTAACAAACCGTCTTTTTCTTTTGGACGAATTCTTGATGTATTTATCGACAAATTTAATGTCTTGCACATTCTCATACATCTCATAAATCGACTTCTTGAACAAAGTCGATTTATCTTCATGAAAATAATCGGAAAGATGTTCAAGGATTTTTTCTTCTTTGTTATTTAATTTTACAGAAATTACAGCCATTTTTTATATACCTCGTCTCGTTTTGATATTGCTATAACGTAAAGATCACCTCGCGCAAGCACAAGCCGCTACGGGCGCCAAAGGAATCAGCCATGCTCAGGTTATCAAGAAACTGAAGCATCGCCTGCATGCCAAAAAGTGAATTCATTCTAGTGGCCATCTTCGATTAGATTGCGGCTGACAGCCCCAACATTGATTAAAGCCAAGATAAATGACAATTTTTTTTCTGCTTCAATTGAAAATTCTGCCCAATTCAAATAATCATTATTGACAGATAATTTGACGGACAATTTTCAAAAAAACAATAGCAAATAGGGCGACACGAATAGCAAAATTGAGCTATTCCGTGCAGATTGTTTATTTGATTGTCCTTTGCCATTTTCATTTCCCTCTATTCAATCGCCTTGTAGACAATTTTTTCCAAATGCTATCTGCAAGTTTTATTTCCCTATCTGTAAAGCCGTAACCGTCTTTCAGAATTTGTTGGTTGGTGATTTTTAAAACCTCATCAATTCTTTTTTTATTTCGCATCATTTTATCAATGCTTTCAAGTAATTCAGCATTTGCAGCTTGATAAGGGAGAAGTATTTTTTCTGTTTCGCTTGGCATTAATTCTAAAACGCCACCACCATAACTACGTCCAACAATCTCAGAAAACGCCAATGAAAGCGAATTGTAAAAGCTCACAATGAAAGCATTTTTGTTTGTTGTTTTCTTTACAAACACTCGGTGCATTGTGTCAGTTGTGTAGGCGTTGGCTTCATTCAAAATCAAACGTGGAAATAAATTGTTTCTGCGAATAAATAAAGCGTCTGAAAGTTTGATTGACGGAATTACAAACCAATCATCACGAATGCCTGTTTTGTAGCCTTTGTTTATGCCGATTTCTTCTCCGTATTTCAAATAATCTCTTACGCCGTTAAAGCCGTTTAATTTTTCTTTAGGTGGAAACACCAACAAATTTGCTTTTGCTTCTGCCTGTTGATTTTGTTGCCAATCTTTTTTTGTAAAAACAATGCTGTTTACCTGAACACTTCTGCCAACCATAGGTTGGGCAAATTTTTCTAATTGATAAAATGCAACAGTTGAATATGGAACAGTGAAATAATAGTTTGCTCCCGTTGTAATTCCTACCTCAACATTTGCATAATTTCCGATTGTCGGAATTTTTCTTTTCGTTGCAATGTTTTCAAGAAAGTCAATTTCTTCTTGTTCCAAAAAATAGTAAGTCCATTTGTTGGATTTGAAATCTATTTTCTTAGTTGGGCTTTTTAATCTATTTACGTCTAATTTTTCAAGTTCGGAAGCGTCTCTTAACTCTAAATGTTCAATCAAATGCGAACCACTTCCGTTTCTTTCACAAAGCAACAAAACAACTTCTTGTTGGATGTCAGGGAAAACTAATTTTTCAAAAGAAATGATGTTGATTTTATTATAGAAATGAGCTAAAAACTCCCGAAGTTGTTGAGCATACGAAACCTGCAACAACTCCGCAGGAATTACAAAACCAATTTTACCTTTCTCTTTGAGCAACATACTTGAACCAACAACAAACGAAACCCAAGCATTGGTTAGCTTAGAATATTTTAATCCTGCGCGATTGAAAATTTTGTCCGCTTCAATTTGTTGTTCTTTGTCAAAGTATTGATAACGTATGTAAGGCGGATTACCGACAACTAAATTAAATCGCTCTGTTGTTTCGTTACAATACAAATGAAAATCGATATTGATTACCGTTTTGTTTTTCAATTTGATTTTATCGGCTTTGTTTGCTTCAATATCATCAAATTCAATTGCAGTAAGCGATTTGAATTTGTGATTGTTTTCTTTCAACCGTTCTAAAAAAACTCCGTCACCGCAACTTGGTTCTAAAATTTCATAATCAGAACTTCCGTTAATGCCCCATTTCAGAATGAATGAAGCAATCGGTTCGGGCGTGTAAAAGCCACCCCGAAGTTTTTCGGCTGTCGCGTTTTTAATTAGCTTCATACAATTCTTTGATTAATGGGATTAATAAATCATCATTGCCCAAATTGTATAATTTGGTTAACAGTTTTTCTAAGTTTACTTTTTCTGTTGCAAACTGATTTTTTAATAGTGTTAAAGCCCTTTTGTTTCCCGCGTTTGCATCTATTTGGTCATAAATGCTAATTAATTCTTTTTGAGTTGAAGCAATTTTATCGTGAAGTGACTTTTCTTTTTTGTTAGTGAAATCAATTTTTCGGATTGGTAAGTTTTTTAAAACTTTTGTTCCCCTTGCAATGTAACCACCTCTGAAAACTTCACCATACAAAGTACTGAACCATTCCAAATATTTTGAATTGAGGATGGCTTGAATGTAGTAAATGGAATATTCGGATGTTTCGGGAACGGCAACTACACAATAACCCGCCGTTCCGCCCGATGAAATTAATGTTCCGTGAACATCAATCGCATATTTATCGCCAACGGAAAGAACACCGACAATGATTTTTTGAGGCAAACCGCAACTGTCCAAACTTTGATGTCTGCCGTATCTGTACCATTCTCTTTTTGTTTGTGGTTCGGGTTTAATGTCTCGTTTTGGACTATTCAAAATTGCTTTATTCATCTGCAAATAGTCATAGGCCAAAGGAAAATTCTTTTGAATTGTTGAAAGCGGAATTACATCAACGCCTGTTTTTGTTGGCATATAAGGATAGATGACTCTTGCGTTTGGCTTGAAAGTTCGGTATGTGTTTAAATTATCTTCGCCCGATGAAGTCTGGAAATACGGTTTAGTAATTTCTTTTTCAATTTTATATTCAACACCGTTTTTAGAAAAGAAATAATGTTGCTTATCTTCTTTGGTTGGCGTGAAAATGTAAATGTCGTTTGCACTTGTTTGAATACCATTGAAAATATTGTCATCACCAATCAGTGTAACTAATTTCTCACTTTGTGAAACGATTTTGTTGTAAGCATTAGTTAAATCAGGCGGAACTAAAACCCAAACCTCATTGCCCAATTCCTTTGTTTTTTTAGATGCAAATGTTATCGCTTCGGATTCACGAACTTTCCAACTGTTCAAATTCTTTACTTCAGCATATTGAAAAGCATTTTGCGGTTGCTTATTCAGAATGAGCAAACAAGTGTAAGTTGTTTTGTCTGCAAAAACTTGATTTGCTCCAAACGAAACGATTGAATGTAAAAACTTTTTCTCTGAAATTAACGCACGAAGTTTTTTACCTGCACCAACTTTGGTAAACTTGCTCGGAACGATGTAGCCTAAAGTCCCATCATTGGTCAATAAATTCAAACCTTGTTCAATGAACAAGAAGTATTTATCAAACTGTTTGTAAGCCGAGGTGTAATTGTCTTTGTAAAGCGCGAATTCAAGCGGTGTGATATTTTTCATATCCTCCGACTTCATATAAGGCGGATTTCCTACAATTACATCAAAACGAAATTTTGAAAAGTCAAACGGGTTTATTTTATTTTGATTTTTCTTTTCAACTTGTTTCGGATTTAATAAACTATTTCCAAAAAATATGTTTTCTGAAAGGTCAGGTAAAACAGGTTTGATTTTATTGGTTGAGTTTACATTTTCGTTCTCCAACAATTTCAACAATAAACCAAATTTCGTTGCTTCAACGGCGTTGAAATCTTTATCAACTCCAAAAATACAATTCAGTAAAACTTTTCCTTTTGTTTCAAACGAAAGCTTGTAGGTGTTGATGTTGGTTTGAATTAGTTTTGATTTATCATTTGTTAAATAGTAGTCAATCAAAATATCATTCAGAAGTTGGAACGATTCCAAAAGGAAAGCACCTGAACCGCAAGCAATGTCTGCGAATTTTAATTGTAGAATTTCTTTGTCAGTTTTGTTTTTACATTTTGGCAAAACAGTGTTTCTTAAAATGTCGTTGATGATGAAAGTTGGTGTGGTAACAATATCCCCGTCTATGTTTTCAGGTTTCTTTACCAATTCAATTGTTCTGTTTTGAACGGCCAATTTTTCTGAAAGGAAAATAACTACCACTTCAGATGCATCAATAGCGGGTATCAATGTTTCGTGAAGATGATCACCTCCTTCAATTTGGTCTTTATCAACCCAGCAGTCAATTAGATATTTTTCCAGCCTTGATTTAATTGTTAAAACCAAAGACTTTTCTTGCGATTTGTGACTCAAAAAAATTTTAGGCATAGTAGGAAGATTTGGAAAATAAAAATCATCTTCATTAAATCTTCTTATAAGATTCAATAAAGCACGAATATTTGGTTCAATAATTAAATGAAATTCATCTGTTAAGACTTCTATGTCGTCTTGCTCTAATAATCCTACACAATTTCGATTAAAAGATTCAAGTTTTCTATAATAATATCTATTTAACATAATAAACTCTTCATATCTGACAGAGGTTTCTTTTATGAATTTTCCCACTGATTCATAACATTGCTCCTCTTTATTCTTTCCTATAAAGTGGTATAACTCTTTAATAAAGACATCAAATTGCATGTACATAAATCGCCAGATTTAATTCGATCTATTGGCTTTTTACCTCTACCCATCCCATCGGCATTCCATCCGGCGTTAATGTCCTTGTCACCGGGAAAAAAGCGTTGTCCCGACGGACCTTGAAAAAAGCCTTGCGGTATTGCCGCCACGCGGCGCCATCATCCTGTAAGCCGTAGAGCAGCGTGAGCAGCAAACTGTTGTCATTCACCGTTTTGCCGAAGCCTAGACGGAGGAAAATAGCACCCGCCTCGGCACGCATAGCCATATTTTCATATATTACCAACAGTTTTTGAATTTCTGCTTC
>JABWBZ010000096.1 GCA_013359335.1 bacterium | reverse complement strand
GACGGACTCACTGCAAGATAAGCATTAAATAGCCTTGTATGTGCACACCACGCATGAATGGCAAACAAACCTCCCAACGAATGGCCGGCGAGAATACGGTAGGGGCATGTTCGATAGTTTTTTTCAATGAACGATAATAATTCTTTTTCTAAAAACTCAGCGAACAGGTTAGCGCCACCTGAAATGGAAAATTTGTTCAACGAATCGGTTTCTGTCTTTGGGGTCAAATCGCGCATCCGTTTGGTATTGGGAATGCCTACAAGAATCATCGGCGGAATACGTTTTTGTGATGAAAGAAATTCAACGATACCTGCCACGTGGAAAAAATGTTCTTCGGCATCAAGCAAATAAATAACGGGATACGGTTTTTTGTTATTTGAATAGCCCTCTGGCAATGAAATCAGAATTTCACGGTTTTCATTTAAAATTTTTGATCGGATTTGCGTACGAATCCCGATGGCGATGGAACTGTCTTGAGCATTTAATTCAAGAGAGTATGCTATTAAAAAAATTAATAAATAGTTTAATTTCCGGCTCATTGCCCGAGCTTTTTCATAACGTTATTGTAATGCAATCTGAAAATTACCGTATTAGGATCGTTGACGGCCGTACCCCGTTCCACGGCAATCAGGTAATTGATCGCCGCCTGATCAAATTGTCCCGCCGCTTCCAGCGCTTCTCCCAGACTATCATAAACGTTGGGAGAATCCGGAAATCGGATCGTATTATATTTTAATACTTCAACGGCCTGTGCGATTTTACCTTTTCCCATTAAGGCATAGCCGACGGCATTGGTCATGGCTTCCAAAGTCGTGTACTCATATCCGAATTTAGCTTTCATTTTTTTATAATAGGCTTCGATATCCGGCATACTCATCGATTCGAAATTTTCAGGTAAACGCCAGTTCCGGTACATCCATTCGAGTCCGTCGTAAATGGAGCGATGAACAATCGAACCGTGACTTTCTTTTTCCAGGATCGTAAATTTCCAGTAGAAATCTTTAGGAGTGCTTTTCAAAATTTTGCTCATCGCTTCATTCGATTTGACCATGTCGTCGCCCTCGTTACCGATCGTGAAGTAAAGGATTTTCGGAAAACTTTTGCGATCTTTAAAAAAGTTCTCCGCCTTCCGGATTTCGCCTCGATTGTCCCACCACAATGAAGCGCTGATGGAAATAAATGCATTGAATAATTCCGGTCTGTTAAACATTGTATGAAACGCAAATAATCCGCCGAATGAATGCCCGATCAATAGCCTGAAAGGTTGCGTCCGGTATGTGCTGTCGACGTATGGAATAAGTTCATCGGCAAAAAAATCTGCAAAACGGTCTGCACTGCCTCCCTCACTTACTTCATTGTCACTTTCGGTTTTTGGAGTGAGATCGCGCGTGCGCTGTGTATTGGGAATCGCAACCACGATCATCGGCGGAATTTTATTTTGACGGGATAAAAATTCAATCACGCCGGTCGCATGGTGGAAATGTTCCTCCCCGTCAAGAAGGTACATAACCGGAAGCGAAGCTTTGGTTGTAAAATAGTGTGGCGGTAAATAAATCAATAACGCCCGTTCTTCATTTAAAATTTTGGAAAAAACACACGTACGCTCGCCGATAATAACCGGGCTTTTCTGGGCAAAAAGATTTAATGCCAAAGCGTAAAAAACGATATTCAGCCAACGAAATAATTTCATGTTATAAAAGTTTTTGACGTTACGAAACGATCCGGCATCAAGGCTCTGTTAGAGCCTACTCATGCAATATACTGAGATTTTTTTCATGCGGCATCCCTCATTCGGGTTAAAAAAATTGCAACTGCGGAATTTGTTTCCTACATTTTCACCGACCCAATTGAATCCCTTGCTCTTACCATACGAGGTTTCCCGATGTTCCGCAAAATTTCATTCCTGTGGCCTTTATTGATTTTAATTTTCTGCGTGATCGCGGCCTCATCGACTTTCGCTCTCGATCCTTCGAAATCCATTGCGCAATACAGCCACAATACATGGCAAACCGACGAAGGATTGCCGCAAAATACAATCTACTGCATCCTGCAAACGCGTGACGGTTTTCTGTGGCTTGGCACGCACGAAGGGCTGGTGCGATTCAACGGTTTGACTTTTACAATTTTTGATCGGTCAAATGCCAAAGAATTTTTAAGCAATCAAATTCTGGCATTGTATGAAGATAAACAACATAATCTTTGGATCGGCACCGGCAATGGAATGTTGTCAATGAAAAACGGACGATTTAAGCGCTATTCCACTAAAGACGGCTTACCACACGACGTGGTGTCGGCGATAGCACAGGATACCTCCGGCAATATTTGGGCGGGAACCAATGCCGGCCTTGGCTTATTTGACGGCGAAAAATTTACGGTGTACACCAAAAAAGAAGGTTTGTCCAACGACTTTATCAAAACCTTATGCGTTGACCGGCAAGGACGTATCTGGATCGGCACCAATGGCGGCGGTTTGAATTTATTCAAAGATGGAAAATTCCGCGCCTACACGGTCAAAGACGGAATGTCGGGCGTTTTTGTCAGCGCGCTGCACGAAGGGCCGAAAGGCGATCTGTGGATCGGCACGCTGGGTGGCGGCGTGACGCGATTGAAAAACGGGCGGTTTTCTCATTATACGACCTACAATGGTCTGTCAAGTAACGAAGTGTGGGCCGTGCACGAAGACGCCGTAGGTTCAGTCTGGATCGGTACGGCGCTCGGTCTCAATCGGCTCCGCGACGAACGTGTGGCTAAATATACTTTCGCCGACGGATTGACCAAAGACGTCGTTTTGTCCGTCTTCGCCGATCGCGAACAAAGTTTGTGGGTCGGCACGTACGGCGGCGGACTCAATCGTTTCAAAGACCGCCGTTTTGTAACATTCACGTCGGCACAAGGCTTGTCCAACGACTACGTGCGTTCTGTCTGCGAAGCGCGTGACGGAAGCCTGTGGATCGGTACGGACGGCGGCGGCGTCAACCAATTGAAAAATGGAAAAGTAAAAGTTTATGCAACTAAAAACGGTTTGTCCAATGATTTCGTTCGTTCGGTTTTTGCCGACCGCCAGGGCAATGTGTGGATCGGCACGAATGGCGGCGGTTTGAACCGTCTTCAAAACGGACGCATTACCAAATACAATACGAAAAACGGATTGACGAATAACGACATTCTTGTTTTAGCTGAAGACCGCGCGGGCGGCATCTGGATCGGCACCAACGGCGGCGGCGTGCTGCGATTTTACAAAAATAAATTTAACGCCTACAGCGCCAAAGACGGATTGCGCAGCGACATCGTCACGTCGGTTCTTCAGGATCACACGGACCAATTATGGTTCGGTACGACCGGCGGCGGGGTAACGGTTTACAAAGATGGCAAAGCAAAAACTTTTACGACCGACGACGGCCTTCTGAGCAACGATGTTCTTACGATTTATGAGGATTCGCGGAATACGATTTGGATCGGAACTTCTGGCGGCGGTATTGCCCGGTTTGATGACGACGAATTTATCAGTTACACAGTAACGCAAGGTTTATTCAACGACGTCGTGTTTCAAATTCTGGAAGACGATCAGGGTTTTTTGTGGATGACGTGTAGCCGTGGCGTTTTTAAAATTGCGCTCTCGGATTTCGATCAGTTGGACAAAAAAGAAATCGCAGGGCTTCGTTATGTCGCCTACGGGAAATCCGATGACATGAGAAGCAGTGAATGTACCGGCGGATCACAGCCAGCAGGTTGGAAAATGAAAAACGGCATGTTGTGTTTTCCCACGATCAAAGGAATCGCCATGATCGAACCCAAAGTCATCAAGACGAATCGCGAACCGCCGCCCGTCGCTATTGAAAATATTATTGCGGACAATGAAACGGTCGAGTTAGGAGACGAAATTGAAATCGGGCCCGGAACGGAAAAATTTGAATTTCATTATGCGGGCCTCAGTTACTTCGCTCCCGAAAAAGTCCGTTTTAAATACATGCTCGATGGTTTTGACGACGAATGGGTTGACGCCGATACGCGGCGTACGGCGTATTATACGAATATCTTTCCCGGTGAGTACACGTTCAAAGTCATTGCATGCAATAACGACGGCGTGTGGAACGAAGCCGGTTTAGCGCTGCCATTTTATTTCAAACCGTTTTTTTATCAAACGTGGTGGTTCTACAGTTTGTGCGTGATCGGATTAGCCGCCGCCGGTTTCGGTGGATACAAGTGGCGCGTCCGGCAATTGATCGAGCACGAAAAAGAACTGACGCGGTTGGTGGACGAACGAACGCGTGATTTGAAAGTGGAGCGCGATAAGTCGGAAAAGCTGTTGCTCAATATTTTGCCAGAACCTATCGCCGTGCGGCTGAAAACGCAGGAACAAACCATCGCGGACAGTTTTGCGGAAGTGACGGTATTATTCGCCGACATCGTCGACTTTACAAAATTATCGGCGCGCATTTCGCCCGAAGAATTGGTCGGATTTCTTAATGAAGTGTTTTCGGCTTTCGACGGACTCGTAGAGAAGCATCAATTGGAAAAAATCAAAACCATCGGTGACGCCTACATGATCGTCGCGGGTCTTCCGAATCCACGCCCGGATCATGCGATGGCAATGGCCGACTTGGCGCTCGACATGCAGGAGGAATTAAACAAACTGAACCGGGCAAAAAATACTTTCGTTCAGGTGCGCATTGGAATGAACACGGGACCGGTTGTAGCCGGAGTCATCGGCAAAAAAAAATTCATCTACGATCTGTGGGGCGATGCGGTCAATACCGCCAGCCGGATGGAATCACACGGCGTGCCCGGATGTATTCAGGTAACGGAATCAACGTATGAAGCCTTAAAAAACCAATTTAAATTTGAAAAACGCGGCATCGTTACGATCAAAGGCAAAGGCGATATGATGACGTATTTGTTACAGAGTCGAAAATGAATAAATCAAAGTTATCAACATCAAAAACTAAAAGTCAAAAATGAAGTTTTAAAATTTTAATTTTGACTTTTCACTTTTGATTTTTAATAAGTAATTAGCGCAAAGAATTATTTATAAGTATCAACACTATGAAACGACTTACTGCGTCACTCATGAAGCGCTTCCGCTGGCTGATTGTCCTGTGGATTAAAATCACCGGTTTTATTTTCAAATCACAGATATATTTTTACGTGACGACCGTACAACGCCGGATTTTTGACCGTCATAAATTGACAACCAATGCGGCGGCGATTTCATTCTTCTTTTTGTTATCGATGATTCCGATGTTGTTTATTGTCATTGCGATTATCTCATCATTTGTTCAGTCGCCGGAAGAAGCTGAGCAATTCATGGTCAGCTACGTTACGCAACGCGTTCCTGAAAGCGCGCGGGCGTTTATCATGGAAATTGTCATGCGTAGCAATCTCATTCACAACGTCAAATCGCTTATGGAAAATAAAGGATGGGTGACGGTCGTGAGCGTTGCTTCATTATTATGGACGAGCAGCGGAGCGTTCGCCGCCATCGAAGATGCCATGACGACGATTTTCGGAGTCAAAGGCCGCAACTATTTTATCAGCCGGCTGGTGGAAATCAGCATGGTCTTGATCACCGGCTCGCTGTTTATGTTGTCCAACATGGTCAACGTGATCATTCAAATGCTCAAGCGCCAGGGAAGCGACGTGCTCGGCATCGATTTTTCGAATTTGCCATACGTATGGAATGTCGCAACGACCGTAATGCCTTATGCCCTCACGATTGCCATGTTTTTCATCATGTATAAAGTTCTACCCAAAACGACAGTTTATGAACGGGCAGCTTTGCTCGGCGCGACGGTAGCCGGAGTTTTGCTGGAATTGAGTATTTTCGGGTTCGCCTATTACGTCGATAATTTTTCAAAGTACGACGCGTTTTACGGATCGGTTGCCGGCATCATCATTACGATTTTTTCAGTTTACCTCGCTTCCATTATTTTATTGATTGGCGCTGAGGTCACGGAAATCGCCAACACCAAAATTGAAAGCGCCAAAGAACTGGCGCTGACCGTCAAAGAACTTCAATAAGTACCATGACGAAAAAGATGCTTCCACTGCTACACTATCGCTATGATGTCAAAGAACTTGTAGCCGAAGGCGGCATGAGTTTGATTTACAAAGCGTGGGACCGGTTGGCCGGCCGGTGGGTTATCATTAAGAAAAATACCGGAGAAGATGAAACAGCTTTTTCGCGCGAATATCAAATTCTCTCGCCGCTCGATCATCCCAACCTGCCTGAGGTTTATTTCTACCACAAAGAAACCGATGTCCATACTTTTTTCACGATGGAATGGATTGAAGGAAAGAGCCTTGCCGACGCGATTTCGGTCAGCCGGCCAGATGCAAAACTTTTTTTTACAACTTTTATTCAGATTCTATCCGTATTGAATTGCCTCCACCAACATCGTATAGTTCATCATGATTTGAAACCTGCAAATATTTTGCTGATGCCCGATCAAAAAATCAAATTGATCGATTTTGGTCTTGCATTAACAGCCGGTAGTTCGCCGGTAAACTCGCTTCAAGGTACAGTACAATACACCGCCCCGGAAATTCTCAAAAAAGAATCGTACGATCATCGTTCAGATTTGTATTCCCTTGGCGTAATTCTTTATGAATGGCTGACCGGCGCCAATCCCTTCGACGATCCCAGTGTTGTCAATATCGTCGTCAGTCACCTCGAGAAAAAAATCGAAACCCTTGATTCACGTTTCGATTTCGCTCCGGAATGGCTGAAAAAAATCGTTCTCAAGCTTCTGATTAAAGACCAAAATTACCGTTATCAGAATATTGGAGAAATATACGATGATGTGCGCCCGCACCAATCGGAAATGGAATCCACGCTCGGGCATCCGATCGATGTGACCGAAGTTTTCCTGAATCCGTGTTTTCTCTATCGCGATAATGAATTAATGACGCTTGAAAACAGCCATCCATCCAAATCAATTTTTATCATCGGTGAAGAAGGCGTGGGCAAAACTGTTTTGCTGAAAACGTTTATCGAAAATCTTCAAATTGCCGGCCGGAGAAATATTTATTTTACCATTCCCGATCATCGCCGTTCACTCAAATCGATGAAGGATTTCTTGAAATCCATCGTGTTTGCCGTATCAAATCCGCCGGTTGAATCTAATGAAGAACTTCAATGGATTCTATGTGAAACAGAATTGTTTTCCGTGCATGATGAAACATCATTATTCTCAACCATGTCGGACTTTGTGCTTCATCGCATCGGTCAGGAGTTGTGTTATGTTGTGATTGACGACGCTCACCGTGCAGATACCTTCCTGCAAAATTTCTTTAAGTACCTTCTTCGCAAGATCAGTCTGCAAGAAAACAGTTTTGTTAAGTTTGTTTTTGCAGGCTCGGACGATTCAATTATTCAGTTAGTATCCGATGAAACATCCGAACGAATTACATTAGAAAATTTTTCTGAAGCGCAAACAGGAGAGTTGGCCCTTCGCTTACTCAATACGGATGCTTTGGACGCCGATTTTATTCATTGGTTATTTGCAACCACGCGCGGGAATCCTTTTTTGATTGAAAATACCATTGTCGCCGCCATCGAACAGGATGCATTACTTTTTCAAAACAAGGAGTGGCGATGGTTTTCGGGGCGCATGAAGACGGGGCCGGTTTCAATCAATGAATTTATTCTCTCAAAAATCGCGCACCTTTCGCCGTCTGAGAAAAAAATAATCGAAGCAGCTTCATTATTTCCAGGTGTTTTTTCCAGAGACGCTTTACAAGCAGTCGGTGTCGATATTGAATTTTCTCACGAGCTTGAAAAATCGCTCCAGCAAAATATTGTTACACGCGATGGTACAAATTTTATTCTCAACAACCGGTATTTGAAAGACCATGTTTACAACCAGATCGAACTTTCTTCCAGAAAAAAACTTCACGGGCTTCTCGCTGTTTTTTACGAAATCCATTTCCCCGAAGATTTTGCCGATATAGCTTACCATTATTTTCGCAGTACAGAAAGAAACAAGGCCCTCGGCTTTTTATTACGCCTCGCTGATTATCAAAAAAACAATTTCCTTTATCGTGAGTCGCTGCAAAGCCTGTCGGAAGCTTGTGAAATCCTGCGGGAAACCAAACAGTACGAACAACTCGCTGAACAGCTTTTTAATGCCGAAGTTTTGCAGGATCAGCTCGGCGAACGCCGCGATCAAAAAACAGCGATCGGTGAAATCATTGCGATTGGCCGGGAACGATCCGACAAAAAAATTTTAATCAAAGGAATGCTGCGAGAGGCCAACTATTTTGAACGAATTTCTGACTATGAATCTTCACAAAAAATTTGCGAAAAAGCAATTGATCTGTCTAAGAACCAGGGGAACGAATATTTACTCGGTCAATTGTACCGTCAGTTGGGGAAAAGTTTTTACCATCGGGCTATGTGGGATAAAGCTTTGGAATACTATAAGGAAACGTATCGTATCGCCCTCGCAACCAACGACCTTCGCCTCGAAATGGAAGCCCATAACAGCATGGGGACGGTGTATGGATCGAAAGATGATTTCGAAAAAGGGATTAACCAATTCAAATCTGCATTGGAAATTGCAGAAAAATTAAATGACAATGAGAATCGTATTGCAGGCTATTTTAATATAGGGGTGATTTTTAAAAACTCTAACAATTTGGATAACGCTTTGCAATTTTTTCAACAAGCCTTTCCTGTTTTAAAATTTACTAAAGATAAAAGACACGACCAAAGGTATTACTATTACCAAGGAATGATATACGAAGAAATGGCAAGGTATGAAGATGCCTATAATTCTTTCAATTTTGCCTTAATGTTGAGCAATGAACTGGGCGACATTAACATGCAAAATAAGATAATGGGAAATATTTCTCTGGTATTTTTTCGTTTAGGCGCATTTGAACAATCGATTGATGTTTTGAACAAAATTTTGAGCAAGATGGATAAGGATCATGACTCAAAAGATTTTGCCATTCATAGCATCTATTTGGCAGAACAAATGTTCTTTTTGAAAAAATATTCCGGTGTTTTGCAACACTTAAATAACGGGAAAAACTTTTTCAAACTCAATCCTCATCCGTTCTGGTCTTTGTATACTAAATTACTCATGGCTAGATTTGCGATAGGAACGAATTATGTCCTCATCAACAAAGAACTGCTCGATGTTGAAATTGGCAACCTTAAAACCTTTAAAGAAGATCTGCAATCGTCCGATTCATCTCTTCAAATCATCGGGTATTTTATTTTGTCAAAATTTTACGAAAAAACCGATCTCACTGTTGCAAAACACCTGTTGGAGACGGCTGTCAAGTTACTCGAATCGCGAAAATATTTTGAATATTCATCTGCAGAGATATTTTATCAATATTATTTAATTGAAGATAACGCTCAAGAAAAATTCAAGCGTTCGCACTATTTGCGAAAAGCCTACCAAAAAATCAAAGAAGTCGAAAGTTCTTTAAAACGTTCGGATTTCAAAACGAGTTATTTGAACATTCCGCTTCATCGGGAAATTATTCAGGAATATAAAAAATTCTTCGACGAAGAACGGGAATCCGATATCCAATCGTTTCAGAAATTATACGAAATCGCTCAGGACATTAATTCTACGCTGGACAGTTCCGTTTTGTTTGAGAAAATTATGGATAACGCCATTAAACACAGCCAAGCCGATCGCGGATTGATTATTCTGAACGCCGGTCAAGCCGATACATTCGAAATCAAAGTTGCGCGCAACATGGATCAGGAATCGCTATCAGATATTTCCAATATCAGTCAAAGTATTGTCAAAGAAGTTTTTGAGAACGCCCAATCGATCATAACGGCAGACGCCAATATGGATGATCGTTTTAAAGAGCGGAAAAGCATCGTGAACTATCATATTCGTTCCATCATGTGCGTACCATTACGAATAAAAAGTAAAATAGCTGGCGCCGTGTATCTCGACAAACAATTTGATACGTACCATTTCGGCGCACCTCAATTAAAATTTTTAGAATCGTTTGCGAATCTGGCTGGTTTGGCTATAGAAAATGCATCCATGTATGAAGAGCTTCATCACGAAAAAGAAACTCTCGAAAAAGAAAATATTGATCTGAAATTGGCGGTTCAGGATAAATATGTTACGCACAATATCGTAGGCCGCAGCAAACCCATGCGACAGGTCTATCACCTGATCGAAAGCGCTGCGACTAATACGGCAACGGTTTTAATCGAGGGTGAAAGCGGAACCGGAAAAGAATTGGTAGCTCGTGCTATTCATTATAACGGTAATCGGAAAAATCAAAAATTTATAGCCGTCGATTGCGGCGCCTTGCCGGAAAATTTACTCGAAAGCGAGCTCTTTGGATATAAAAAAGGAGCATTTACCGGCGCCAATCACGATAAAAAAGGATTGTTCGAAGAAGCCGACGGCGGAACGATTTTTCTGGACGAAATTACCAACACATCATTGAATTTTCAGTCAAAATTGTTACGGGTGATTCAGGAAGGAGAAATTCGGTCCGTCGGTGAAACACTGTCGCGCAAAGTTAATGTTCGGATCATTGCGGCAACCAATAAGGATCTGGCCAAACAAGTTGAACAAAATCTTTTTCGAGAAGATCTATACTATCGGCTGAATGTCATTCCGATCCGTCTGCCTGCATTGCGTGAACGAAAGGAAGACTTGCCGTTTTTAGTTCAATTTTTTGTCGACAAATATTCACAAGCCGAGGGCAAACACATTGAATCGGTTAGCAAAGATCTGATCGATGCGGTGATGGAATATTCATGGCCAGGCAATATTCGTGAATTGGAAAACATTGTTCAGCGAATGATTATTTTTTCAAATTCCAAAAAATTATCGTTTGACAATCTCACCGAAAACGTTCGTTCACCATTCGAACGAAAACAATCTTTGCAAGAAAAGATGATCGTTCATCTAGGCGGCAAATATGGCCAGGATAAAAAATTAAAAAACCTCGATGAGTTCGAAGAAGAATTATTGGCGATCGAACGTGAATATTTCGAACAAATATTGAAAAAAGCCGAAGGCAATAAATCCAAAGCCGCGGAAATATTAGGAATCAAACGAACAACCCTAAATGATCGATTGAAAAAATTAGGATTGGGGGAGGTCTCCAAAGATTTGGAAAAGGGGTTGTCCTTTCTTGATGCGAACATACATTTTGATACATCAAAGTATCCCTTACTTCAATTGCAAGCAAAGCTAAATAAATTACAGAAGGATCGATATGCCGGAGTAATTGAGGAAGGGATATATTCAATCGAACATAGCAAATTAGTTTCGTCGGCAATTGAATTCATCTCAAAGTTGAAAATTGACAATTGTGTGGTCAATTATCAAGATGCTTTTATCCGGGTTATTTCTCCACAAACATCTTATGTGGATGTTCCTCTTTTTCAACTTGATGAAATCCTTATTGGAAGATCGAAAGATGCAGATATATTGATTATTGACCCCCTAGTATCAAGAAATCATTGCATTATTCAAGTTAATCAACGTAAATATTTCTTAAAAGATTTGGATAGTGCGAATGGAACGTATTTAG
>JABWBZ010000095.1 GCA_013359335.1 bacterium | reverse complement strand
TCCAACAGCGCCGGGGAATGAAGGTTCTTTGGCACTATGGCTGGGATCGCGCTAATTCCACCCTTATTGTCAAGGTGCCTGAAAAGGGTGCGGCGTTTGTGCTCTTGGGCAATTCGGAGGCGCTGAGCCGGAAATTTGAACTAGGTCGCGATAAAGACGTGACGCGCTCCCCATTTGCCCGCGAGTTTTTGCGAAGCATCGGGCTCTGACCAGTGTGGCGGGTGCCAAGCCTGCCGTAGGCTCTGAGCAGGTCAGACCAGTGATCCACGGTTCGTCTGGGCTGCTGCGGCTAATGCCGGTGGCCTTCCGCCCGGTGGACGCGGCATTCGCGTCCCAGGATGGTCTCCACCACTTCCTGGGGCTGATCCTCCCCGTTGTCGAAAAGCAATAGCGGCCAGAATTTTGGCGAGCACGACAAGAAAGAGGAGCACCATTGCCACGGCGGTGAGAACGTCGTGCCCATGAAGCCGATTACCGACTGCCACGATCAAGCCACCGAGGATGACCAGCTTTATTGCCATTCTAATTGTCATATCGCTTCCGCGCTACGGCTTCAAATATTCACGCGAGACAGGTCCGCCTGAGACCGCTTCATGAAACGGTAATCCTCGGTTTTGATCCGGCAAATCGAAAAACATGTAACGGACGAACGCAGGCCGTCGGTTCGGCGCGTCGCGTTACGGATCGGAACGTTGTCAGGCGTATTACCGGAATCGCTGACGTTTTGTTTTGACGCGCTGGTTGCCAAAACCTCGTTGCAACAAGCTGAATTAACCGTTGAATCCGTGCCGTACACGCTGCAATGTTCTGTGTGCAATATTTGTTTTGAGCCAAAAGGATGGGCGCATATTTGTCCGTCTTGCGGATGCACGCAACTTCTCCCGACGAAAGGACAGGAATTGGAAATCGCGTATATCGAATTGGATGAATCACCGTTGGAGGTTGTATGAATAACGTGATTACCGTCGAAAGAAAAGTTCTGGAAAAAAACGACGCCATCGCCATGCGCTTGCGCCAAACATGGTCGTCACAAAATATTTTTGCGGCCAATTTCGTCAGCTCTCCCGGTTCTGGAAAAACGAGTTTACTCGAAGCGACGATCCCGCGCTTGAAAAACATCCTGCCGATGGCCGTCATTGAAGGCGACGTCCAGACCGATCTCGATGCCCGGCGAATCCACGCGCTGGACGTACCTGTGGTACAGATCGTGACCAACGGAGCGTGCCATTTGGAAGCGCAATTGGTTGACGACGCCTTTATGCGTCTACATGAAAAAAATATTCGCCTGTTAATGATTGAAAATGTCGGCAACTTAGTCTGCCCGTCCAGTTACGATCTCGGCGAAAATATGAAAATCGTGATTGTCAGCGTCACGGAAGGCGACGACAAACCGCTGAAGTATCCGGCAATGTTCGTCAAAGCCTCCGTACTGATCATCAATAAAATCGATCTGCTTCCGTACGTGCAATCGGATCTTACAACGCTACGAGGGAATGCGTTGTCAGTCAATCCTTCGTTGCGGGTATTTGAAATGTCGTGCACGACCGGAAAAGGAGTGGACGAATGGTGCGCATGGCTTTGTTCACAAGTTAAAGATTAAACGATGCATCAACGCTTTCACATCATCCTTCACGGCGCCGTTCAAGGCGTCGGATTCCGGCCTTTTGTATTCAATCTCGCGAAAGCCCGCCGCATCAGCGGATTTGTGACCAATACGGCGCAAGGCGTTTCCATAGAAGCCGAAGGCGATGGCGATGACCTGCAGGATTTTCTTCTGCGTTTATCGGCCGATAAACCAAAACTCGCGGTTATTCAAAGCTTAGAATACTCCGTTCTCGATCCTGTGAATTACCAAAGTTTTGAAATCCGTGAAAGCGCGTCCAACGGCCATCGGTCGGCATTTATCCTTCCGGACATCGCAACGTGCCCTGATTGTCTGACCGAACTCTGGGATCCTTACAACCGGCGCCATTTATATCCTTTTATTAATTGCACGCACTGCGGCCCGCGTTTTTCCATCATCGAGCAATTGCCTTACGACCGCCCGAATACTACGATGAAAAATTTTATCATGTGCCCGGAATGCCTTGCGGAATACAACAATCCTCTCGACCGCCGGTTTCACGCACAACCAACGGCATGTCCGGTTTGCGGCCCTCAAGTACGGTTTACGGACCATGCCGGACACGCCGCAGCCGCAAAACATACGGCGATGGTCGCAGCGGCGGAAGCGATTCTGAACGGAAAAATCGTCGCCGTCAAAGGCCTCGGAGGATATCAATTACTTTGCCTTGCTGAAAATTCCGAGGCCGTCCATCGCCTGCGCCAGCGCAAACGCCGCGAAGAGAAACCTTTTGCCGTCATGGCGGCGGATGAAAACTGGATCCATTCCGTCTGCGAAATGTCACCGATGGAACGGCGGCTGTTGCGCTCAACGGAATCGCCGATTGTTCTGCTGCGCCGGCGCGAAATGCAACAGCACAGTTTGGAAGCCATTACTCCCTTCAATGCATTCCTCGGCGTCATGATGCCCTACACACCGCTGCATCATGTATTGATGCATTTGATCAAAAAACCGGTCGTCTGTACCAGCGGTAATGTGAGCGAAGAACCGATTTGCATAGACGATCATGAAGCGCTGACGCGATTGAAAAATATCGCCGATTGTTTTTTAATACACGACCGCCCGATCCGCCGTCACGTGGACGATTCGGTCGTTCGATGGTTGTTAGGCCGTGAGCTTGTACTTCGCCGTGCGCGTGGGTATGTGCCGATGCCCGTTCCGCTAGAATCCGCGACGGCGCCCGTTCTCGCTGTCGGCGGGCATTTGAAAAACACCGTTGCCCTCTCTTTTAATGGCCAGGCATTTATCAGCCAGCACATCGGCGATCTTTCGACTACCGAAGCTTATCACGCCTTTACAAACGTTGCAGCCGATTTGATCGATTTATACGACACCAAACCAGCCGTCATGGCAGCGGATGAACATCCCGAATACCTTTCAACAAAATTCGCCCGTGAAAAATCTACCGCCGTTATGTCTATTCAACATCACGAAGCGCACGTTGCCGGATGTTATGCGGAAAACAAGTTGAGCGGAAAAGTTCTCGGCGTGGCTTGGGACGGCACCGGGCTTGGTTCGGACGGCACGATCTGGGGCGGTGAATTTTTCGAATATGACGGACATCGATGTAAACACGCCGCACAATTGCGTCCGTTTTTGCTGCCCGGCGGCGAAATGGCTATTCGCGAACCGCGGCGCGCGGCGATGGGATTGCTTTTTTCAATGGCGGGCGAATCGATATTCGAACAGCCTCTCGCCGTGTGGTCGTATTTTACTGAAGAGGAAAAAAGAATTTTTCAAACGATGCTCGTCAAAAACATTCGCACGGTACAAACAAGCAGCGCGGGACGCTTGTTCGACGCCATCGCCGCCATTCTCGGCTTGGCTTCCGTCAATTCATACGAAGGCCAGGCCGCGATGCGTTTGGAATATCAGGCGTCCGGCGAGCCGGTTGAACCATATCCGTTTCATCTCATCAGTCACGCGCCAATTCTTTTGGATTGGAAGCCGATGGCCGAGAAAATTTTAGATGACTTGGGAAAAAAATCAACGAGGCAAATCGCGGCCGCTTTTCACGAAACATTAGCCGTCATGATTTTGCGCGTAGCCGAAGAATTAGGCCGCGATCGCGTCGTGCTAAGCGGCGGCTGCTTCCAAAACGGATATCTTCTGGAACGAACGGTTCATAGAATTCAAGCCGGCGGCCGGCGCGTGTACTGGCACCAACGTGTGCCTCCCAATGACGGCGGATTGTCCTACGGTCAGGCGGCTTATGCGGCAGGAAGGCACAATTTTACACCGGAGAACACAGAGCACGCAGAGGACATTAAAAATGTTTAAAACATTTACTCTAGAGAATTCTGCAATGAATTTAAAAAATATTTTAACTCGGTATTCTCTGCGGTCTCTGGTGTGAAAAAATAGAAGGATCAATTTATGTGTTTAGCCGTTCCTGGAAAAATCCTCTCGATTCAATCAAGCGATACGGGACTGCGTATGGCGCAAGTGAGTTTCGGAGGCGTTGGAAAAAATGTGTGCCTTGAATGGTTGCCCGATGTAACTGTCGGCGATTATGTCATCGTTCACGTCGGATTTGCGCTCAGTAAAATCGACGAAAAAGACGCGGAAGAAACGCTCAGGCTGTTGCACGCAATGGGCGATTTGGATCAGGAGTTGAGCGGCGATTTTAATTCAAAACGTCCGGGAGGAGGCACGTCATGAAATACCTTGACGAGTTCCGCGACGCAGCCGCCGCGCAAAAATTGGCCAAGGAAATCCGGCGCATCGTTACCAAACCCTGGACGATCATGGAAATCTGCGGCGGGCAAACGCACACGATTTTGAAATACGGAATCGAAACCATGCTTCCGCCTGCAATCACGCTGGTACACGGTCCCGGGTGTCCCGTCTGCGTCACGCCGCTGGAAATGATCGATAAAGCGCTGGCCATCGCGGCACGGCCGGATGTCATTTTCACGTCGTTCGGCGATATGCTGCGCGTGCCGGGCAGCCGCGACGATCTTTTAAGTATCAAAGCACGCGGCGCCGATGTGCGAATGGTTTACTCCCCGCTCGATGCCGTGCATTTGGCATCGACACATCCCGATAAACATATCGTTTTTTTTGCGGTGGGATTCGAAACCACGGCGCCGGCCAATGCCATGGCCGTGTCGGAAGCGAGCCACAGAAAATTGAAAAACTTTTCCATCCTTTGTTCGCACGTACTGGTGCCGCCCGCGATCAACGCGCTTTTGTCTGCGCCTGAAAACCATATTCAGGCTTTTCTCGCCGCCGGTCATGTGTGTACGGTGACCGGATACGAAGATTATTTTCCTCTATCCAAAAAATTTCACGCGCCAATGGTCGTCACCGGATTCGAACCCGTCGATATTTTGCAAGGAATATTAATGGCGGTAAAACAACTTGAGGCAGGACGGTGTGAAGTTGAAAATCAATATCGCCGGGTGGTAAGTCCGAAAGGAAACATTCCTGCGCGGCAACTGCTGGCAACAATCTTTGAAGTGACGGATCGGGCATGGCGCGGCATCGGCGTGATACCGGATTCAGGATATCGCCTGAAAGATGCTTTCAGCGCTTTTGACGCGGAAAAAATTTACGACGTTGGGCATATCGCAACCAACGAGCCCGGCGTGTGTATCGCAGGCAAAGTGCTGCAAGGTTTGTGTAAACCGACGGCCTGTCCGGCCTTCGGGAGTGACTGTACGCCTGAACATCCTCTCGGCGCGCCGATGGTTTCGTCTGAAGGCGCGTGCGCGGCGTATTTTCATTACGGGAAAATAGAAATCAGCCACAGAAACACGGAGAATACGGAGGCTTTCAAACACTAAGACACTAGAATTCAATTTTTCCGTAAAAAAAATTCTATTCATTTTTTGGAGTCACCTCGTCTTTGCGGCATAAATATACAAAGGACTAAACTATGTTTGACAGTCAGTCTAAAAAAAAGGAAAACAGCGTAACGGAAGCGCTTGCGTGCCCGATTCCAAAAAACGATTACGAGCAAATTTTGTTAGCGCACGGAGGAGGAGGAACCTTGTCGCACAATTTAATTCAATCTGTTTTTCTGCAGATGTTTCGCAATCCCATACTCAGTGAAGGGCACGACGGCGCATTATTCGAAATCGGGCAGGAACGCGTGGCCATGACAACCGATTCGTACGTCGTTCATCCGATCTTTTTTCCGGGCGGCAATATCGGCGATCTCGCGATCAACGGTACGATCAACGATCTCGCCATGTGCGGCGCGATTCCGAAGTTTCTTTCCGCAGGTTTTATCCTTGAAGAAGGTTTGCCTCTCGATAATCTTAAAAAAATTACGGACAGTATGATGCGCGCCGCGGCAAGAACCGGAGTACACATCGTGACCGGCGACACCAAAGTGGTCGATCGTGGCAAGGGCGATAAAATTTTTATCAATACTTCGGGAATCGGCATTATTCCTGCGCATGCCGACATTCGCCCGTTACGGTGCAAGCCCGGCGACGTGATCATTATCAGCGGCCGGATTGCCGAACACGGGATCGCGATCATGTCGGCGCGCGAAGGGCTGGCTTTCGACACGACTGTTATCAGCGACACGGCGCCTTTATCCGATTTGGTTCAAAACATGCTCGCGACTTCAAAAAATATTCACGTGTTGCGTGACCCTACTCGTGGCGGCATCGCCAGCGCCTTGAATGAAATCGCCGCGACGACCGTCGTCGGCATGCATATTGACGAATCGGCCATTCCTATCGGCGAACAGGTGAGCGCAGCGTGTGAAATTCTCGGGCTTGATCCCTTATATATAGCCAACGAAGGTAAACTAATTGCGTGGGTCGACCGTCATGATGCCGACAGGGTATTGGAAGCGATGCAGAAACATCCTTTGGGAAAACACGCAGCCATCATCGGTGAGGTGGTCGACGATCATCATGGCCAGGTAGTCATGACAACATCGATCGGCAGCAGCCGCATTGTCGATATGCTTTCAGGAGAACAATTACCCAGAATTTGTTAAATGACAACTTCCTTAACATTCATTACTCAAAACCCGGCGATGCGGGCGATCATCGAATCGCTCGACCGCGTCATCCCAACCGATAGCTCGATCCTGATCACAGGAGAAACGGGCGTCGGTAAGGAATTGATTGCCGAATATATTCACCGCAGCAGTCCGCGCGCATTACAACCTTTCGTTAAAATCAGCCTGACAGCGTTACCGCAAGACTTACTGGAGAGCGAACTTTTCGGTCACGAACGCGGCGCCTATACCAGCGCTAATTCAGAACGGCGCGGATTGTTCGAATTGGCGCATACCGGTACGTTGTTTCTGGATGATATTGACGATTTTCCATTTCATCTCCAGAGTAAATTATTACGCGCGCTTGAATCCCGCGAAATTATGCGCATCGGCGGTCATAAAAGTATTTCAGTCGACGTGCGCATTGTCAGCGCATCAAAAGTCGATTTAAAAACGCTGGTTGAAAAAAATCTTTTCCGCGCAGACCTTTTTTACAGGCTTAATGTTGTTCCCGTCCTCGTGCCTCCGCTTCGTGATCGCACGGATGATTTACCGCTGTTGATCGCGCATTTTTTGAAAAAATATTCTCCCGAAAAAGAGATTCCGATAGAAGCGGATGCTCTGGCGGCATTATCCCATTATCGATGGCCGGGCAATATCCGGGAATTGCGTAACGTCGTTCAACGCATTGCGTTGAATGGACACTCGGCCGTCACAGTCGACCGCTTACCGATTGAAATCCGCAATGATCACCCCATCACGTCAGTCATTCAAGCCTGCCAACGATGCCTTATCGAAAAGAATATGTCGTTTGAGCAGATCACCGTCTGCCTTGAAATGAATTTATTGCAACAGGCATTGCAACAAACCAACGGCAACAGGACAACAGCCGCTAAACAACTCGGCCTTAGTTTATCTACGTTTCGTGATAAATTAAGAAAATACGGTATCGAGTGAATAGCGCACCACGTTAAGCCGGCATCTCCCCTCTATAACTCCTTAACTTATTTTTCATAATCCATTCCTGCGGAAATCCGCTACCACACTGCGAATTACCGTTACCTCAACGTTAAGCGCCAACTCAATTTCATTATTTATAGTTCTTTTTGTACGGGCATGAAACTTGTTTGCTTTTGGGACATCTTTCTAACCGGACGTATCCGATGGAACTTGTAGTACATCAAGGGCAAATCGTAGAATTCGTTGACGATTCCCATCGCCGCCTGGCAAAAATCCGGATAGAATCATGTATGATTGAAGTTCCGCTTGAAACATTAACGGATGATGCTCACTTGGGTGATAAGGTTTTAATAAAAGCAACTTATTCAATTTATAAAAATCACGAACCGGTGACATCACCGGAATAAATTGTCCAAGTCTAACACTCTACAGGAGGAATTATGGAAGAAAAGATGCTCACCGTTTATGAGCAAATGCAAAGTCGTGGTTATTCACGGCGGGATTTCCTGCGATTTTGTTCCTGGATGGGTGCATTGATCGGTGTCGAAGCCACCGGACTAGCACGGGTTGTACACGCTCTGGAAACAAAACCGCGCGTGCCAGTTGTATGGTTCCATTTCCAGGAATGCACCTGCTGCAGCGAATCATTCATCCGCTCTTCTCACCCGATCGTTGCCGACATCCTGCTGGATAAAATTTCCCTCGATTACACCGAAACATTGCAGGCTGCGGCAGGCAAACAGGCGGAAGAAGCTTTGCATGCCACGATGAAGAAATATAAAGGCGAATACTTGATGCTATGCGAAGGATCGGTGCCGACGGAAGCTGACGGCGTGTATTGCTGTATTGCCGGAAGAACGGCTCTGGACATCGTCAAAGAAGCGGCCGAAGGCGCTAAAGCGATTGTTGCATGGGGCAGTTGCGCGTCCAACGGTTGTATCCAGGGCGCCAAACCCAACCCGACCGGGGCGACACCGATTCATAAAATCGTTACCGGTAAACCGATCATCAATGTTCCGGGTTGTCCGCCTATCGGTGAAGTGATGGCCGGAACAATTGTTCATTTACTCGCATTCGATCGGATTCCGCAACTCGACGGATTAGGTCGTCCAAAGGCATTTTATTCAAGACGTGTACACGACACGTGTTACCGCCGACCGAATTATGACGCCGGATTGTTTGTTGAATCGTTTGACGATGAAAATGCCAAACGCGGTTATTGCCTCTACAAAGTCGGATGCCGCGGACCCGTTACGTACAATGCCTGCGGCGTTATGCGGTGGAATAACGGCGTGAGTTACCCGATCCAATCCGGCCATGGATGCATCGGTTGCAGCGAAGCTAATTTCTGGGACAACGGGCCGTTTTATCAGCACCTGGCTTCATTCCCCGGATTCGGTATCGAAACGACGGCAGACAAAATCGGCGTTGCCGTCGGAGCTGCGACTTTAGCCGGTATGGCCGCGCATGCCATTTCAACCAATATTCGGAAACGGCACGAAATCAAAAAAGATCAAAATGAACAGGATAAGAAGGGAGGCGCCTAATGGCTAACCGAATTGTAGTTGATCCGATCACGCGCATCGAAGGACATCTCCGGATTGAAGTCGAGATCAAAGACGGAAAAATCGTCGACGCGTATAGTTCCGGCACGATGGTGCGGGGATTTGAACTGATTTTAAAAGGCCGCGATCCGCGCGACGCATGGGCATTTACAGAACGGGCGTGCGGCGTTTGTACGACGGTCCACGCACTGGCCTCCGTCCGGGCGGTAGAGGATGCTTTGAAAATAAAGATTCCTCCCAATGCTGAACTGATTCGTAACCTGATGTTTTGTGCCCAATATTTGCAAGACCACGTCGTTCATTTTTATCACTTGCATGCGCTCGACTGGGTTGACGTCGTGAGCGCTCTAAAGGCTGATCCGAAAAAAACATCGGAGATCGCTCAGAGCATTTCAAATTGGCCCAACAGTTCACCAGGTTATTTTTCCGATTTACAAAAACGCCTGAAAACCTTCGTCGACAGCGGACAACTTGGTATTTTTGCCAATGGCTATTGGGGACATGCGGCGTATAAATTGCCCAATGAAGTCAATCTGCTTGGCGTCGCGCATTACCTCGAAGCGCTTGAATGGCAAAAAGAGATTGTCAAAGTACATACTATTTTCGGCGGTAAAAATCCTCATCCTAATTATTTGGTCGGCGGCGTTCCTTGTTCTATTAATATTGAAGAATCCAATGCAATCAATGCCGAACGCCTTGCCATGGTCGGACGATTGTTCGAAGAAGCAAAAGAGTTCGTGGAAAAAGTATATTTGCCGGATCTTGTTGCCGTCGCCGGATTTTATAAAGACTGGGGCGGCATTGGCGGAGGGCTTTCTAATTACATGGCTTATGGGGATTTGCCGGTGAACGGTTATGCCGACGTTGCGCAATTCAAATTCCCGAGAGGCATTATACTTAACAGGGATTTGAGTACCGTTCATCCGATTGACGGAAGTGACGCGGAACAGATTCAGGAATTTATTTCACATTCATGGTATACTTATTCCGACGGCGATGAAAAAGGAAAACATCCGTGGGCAGGCGAAACCAATCTTAATTACACCGGCCCCAAACCGCCGTACGACTATCTCAATGTCGATCAGAAATACAGTTGGCTCAAGACTCCAAGATGGAAGGGCATGCCGATGGAAGTCGGGCCGTTATCACGACTGTTAGTCGCCTACGCTTCGGGCCGGGAAGAAGTAAAAGAAGTCGTCAACGGCGCTCTGGCAGCGCTCAACGTTCCTGTGGGAGCATTGTTCTCAACTTTAGGGCGGACAGCTGCCCGAGGATTGGAAACAAAACTCATTGCGTTGTGGGCTAAGGAATTCTATGATCAATTACTGACGAATATCCGCAATGGCGATACGCGAACTGCCAACATGGAAAAATGGGAACCGGCGACATGGCCAAAAGAAGCCAAAGGCGTTGGATTGACTGAAGCCCCTCGTGGTGCGCTCGCCCATTGGATTGTCGTCAAAGATCAGAAAATCGATAACTACCAACTGGTTGTTCCGAGCACATGGAATGCATCGCCGCGCGATCCACAAGGCCAACGTTCGGCATACGAGGCATCATTGATCGATACGCCGGTCAAAGATCCGGAACAGCCGCTGGAAATTTTACGTACCATCCATTCGTTTGATCCGTGTCTCGCCTGTGCCGTACACGTGTACGACGAAAAAGGAACGTACGTTCACCAACTGCAAACATTTTAGGAGGTGGTGCTATGGAAACCGTTAGTATCCGCCGGTACTACGTGTGGCAGTTGCCGGTTCGCGTGTATCACTGGGTCAATGCCGTTTGCGTGACGGTACTGTGCGTGACCGGTTATCTCATCGGCTCGCCGCTTGCATTGCAGAGCAGTTCCGAAGCGTCCTTCGGATATTGGTTTGGCACGGTACGGTTTGTTCATTTCGTAACCGCATTTGTTTTCTTTTTCAATTTTGTAGGACGCATTTATTGGGGATTTGCAGGAAATTCATATGCGCGGTGGAATAATTTTCTGGTGTTCCGTAAATCCCAGTGGCGGGAGATTATCGAAGTATTGAAAGTCGATATTCTCCAGGCAAAAGCTCAACCTCTGGAATCGATCGGACACAATGCTTTGGCAAGCCTGACTTATTTCCTGACATTCATCGCCTTTTTATTCCAATGCATGACCGGATTCGGCATGTATGCCGCCATGAGCGACTCCTGGCTGCCACAGCTTTTTGCATGGATTGTGCCGGTGATGGGCGGAGATTTTGCCGTGCGCCAATGGCATCATATGGCCATGTGGTTTTTTATTATTTTTTCATTCATTCACGTTTATCTGGTCTTTTACCACGATTACGTTGAAGGCCGCGGTGTCCTATCGTCTATGGTCGGCGGATGGAAATTTATTGAAAAAGAGAAGGGAAAAAATTAATGAGAAAATCCGAAGTGAATCGCACGCTCGTTTTGGGAATCGGAAATGTTTTATTAGGTGACGAAGGCGTCGGT
>JABWBZ010000094.1 GCA_013359335.1 bacterium | reverse complement strand
ATTAAATATCATGCGGCTCACACGTCCGCTCACGTCCCGCCGATAGCGGGAGAAGCGGCAGTACTTAGATAATTAGTTTACTGCGAACGCTGGCGCGTTCGCACATGGCGCTCTTTGAAAGATTTTCTTTTGGTGGTAAGGATAGTTAGCTACCACCTATTCGGTGGCCACGTCGCGCCATGTCGTGTAGCCGCCGAGCGTTATCCGACAGCGTTACGTACAATCAATAGGAAAACGAAACAAATGAGAAGGGTCCTAATTTATTTATTTCTTATGGTCGGTGTCTCTTGTGATTCTCAAAACGAGCAATATCTTTTTAAACTGCAATTAAATGGTCATCATTGGGTAGGTGAGTCACAGTTGAGCCGCCAAGTGTTTTTCGATGGAAACACTACTTGGGAATTTCCAATTGTTTTTGCTGAAAAAAATATGTCAGCTGATTCGATAGAATCATTCTTTTTAATGATTATTTATTATAACACCTCAAGTTTTCCGGATACAATCCCTCTTGGTGCCTTATTGCCTGCAACTTTGATCCACAATATAAGACATAAGTCTGAACCAATATCAGTGGGAGGAATTAGGTCACAATCTGGCACGCTCATTCTAAATAAGTTGGGTACGGATAATAACAATATGTTTGACCATTTGAAGGGTACCTTCAATGCTTTACTTGCGGACTCAAGCATGGTTACTTCAGGTAGTTTTGAAGTTAAAAAAGAATAATTTACGCCGTCGCATATCACGCGACCCATCTGTTCGCATGCTGCTCATAGAGTATTGAAAGTAGAGTTTATCAATGTGAAGCAAGTAACGTACATTGTAACTATCACAACCAAAAGGAAACCGTATGGACCCACTTAGAAAAACGTCACTGATCTTTGGGCTGTTCTTCGCTGGCACTTTTATATTTTCGATCCCGGCGCTTCTATTCTACGACCCCGTACTCAACAACGCAGACTACATCCTTGGCGGGGGGTTCGACACGCGCATCTCCACGGGTGCGCTCTTCGAGATCCTTCTTGCTATCTGCAACATCGCGACTGCGATTGTCATCTTTCCAATAGTCAAGCGAGTCAAGGAAGCCGTTGCGCTCGGCTACGTCGCGTTGCGCATCGTGGAGTCGGTGATCATTCTCGCGGGCGTTATCAGCCTCATGTCGATCGTGACATTGCGGGCAAGCGTCGGTCCAGGTGCCGACACCAATGCCCTCACCATGGCTGGCAGGTCGCTTCTGGCGTTCCATGATTGGACGTTCCTGCTTGGGCCGCAGTTCTGTGCCGGCTTCGGGACCGGATTGCTGCTTGGGTATCTGATGTACCGGTCGGGACTCGTCCCAAAGCGGATGGCCCTGTTGGGCCTCATTGGCGGACCGCTCGCGTTCGTCGGTGGTGTGCTGGTTTTGTTCGATGTACTTAAGCCGATGAGTGCCGGACTGTTTGCTCTCACGGCCATTGAGATCGCATGGGAGCTTTCAATTATGATCTACACCATCGTCAAGGGGTTCAGGCCGTCTCCAGTACTTGACGGGTACGGCCAAGCCCGCGTTTTCACGGCGGAATAGGTGCACTCGCGCTAGTCATATTGAGGTAGAGTATGAGTTTTGAACCTAGCGACTTTCTTGGCACAATAGCCTGGGTATTGGCGCAACTCTTATCATGGACATCCTGTTTCTTAAGCGTACATTCGGGATTCCATCGCTCAACTACTGTTTACTTGGCCGCTGGCTTCTCCACATGTCAACGGGACTGCTAGCCCTATTCCCCGGATTTCGTTTTCCCAGTAGATCATAAATCATTTTATGTAGCACCAAAACATCACGTCGTCAACAAGTGCTTATTTACAAATAGTTCACGAAGCCTTTGAATATTTTACATCCAAATAGAGCAATTGCGATCTGCACTTTTCATGAAAAGGAGTGCATATGGATGAATCAGCTTCGACACCTATGTCCTCAACGAAACTCTTGTGGACCGTCTCTATCCGGCTCATGATGAGCATTGTTGTCTTAGGAGGGCTCGTCTTCGGCCCTGCCGGAAGTCTGAGCTATTGGAACGGGTGGCTTTTCCTGGCAGCTGTCTTCATACCAATGACAGCGGCTCTAATATATCTTTACAGAACCAATCGATCGCTGCTTGAGAAAAGGCTCCGGCTGCATGAAAAGCAGAAAGAACAGAAGATTTACTTAAAGCTGTCTCTCGTCTGGTTTGTGATTTCCTTCTTAGTGCCCGGTCTTGACTATCGTTTCGGCTGGTCCGATGTTCCCCTGTGGTTGATTGCGGCTTCGACGGTGATGATGATCCTTGGTTATGTACTTTTTATTATTGTGTTGGCACAGAACACTTTTGCTTCCAGAATAATTGAAATCCAGGAAAACCAGCGCGTCATAGATACCGGCCTTTATTCGGTCGTGCGGCATCCGATGTACATGGCTGCGATTATCATGTACACCGCTACGCCATTAGTTCTGGGATCATACTTCGCTCTTATTCCAACGATGCTCTTACCTGCTATTCTGATTTATCGTATAAGGAATGAAGAAGCTGTTTTGCGGGCAGGCCTTGACGGCTACACAGCATACACAAAACGTGTAAAATACAGACTGATTCCTTTTGTGTATTGAACAACTTTGTTCGACAATAAATACCCTCGTGCCCCAAACCTTACTTGCAAATCAATTACACAATCGGTAATATATTAGACAGCGACCCATCCCTCGAATCCATTTACAGACCACCCGGAGTGATCTATGGAAAGCCGCAAGTTGGCCGTCATCATGTTCACCGACATGGTCGGTTACAGCAAGAAAGTGCAAACCAATGAAGAAGCCGCGCTTGAATTGCTGAAGGAACATAATGCCATCCTCTCAAAACAAATTGAGACTTATCGAGGACGAACGATCAAGACGATCGGCGATGCATTTCTCGCCGACTTCGACAGCGTGTTCAATGCCGTGCAGTGCGCGGTTGACATTCAGAAAGAACTGAATGACCGCAATCGATCCGTAACGCCCGACCGCCGGATAGAAGTTCGCATCGGCATTCACCTCGGCGACGTCATTTACCGCGACAATGACGTATTCGGCGACGGTGTGAATATCGCCAGCCGCATTCAGGCGCTGGCCGACGGCGGACAAGTTTTTATTTCCCACGACGTGTACTCGATAACGCTGGGCAAACTCAGTTACGAATTCACCGATCTGGGCGGCCAGCAACTCAAAAACATAACCCGCCCGATTCACGTGTACGAAGTCGTGTGGAACCCTAATCAAACGACCGGGATCAAACGCCCGGGCGTTCATGCCGCAAACCATTCCGCCTCGTGGCGTAGGCGATCCGGAGTCGGCGTGACCGTGCTCGCCGTTCTCGCAGCATTGTGGTATCTTCTTTTCATCAACCCTGCTTCGCAAAAAGCCGCATCGAGCCGTCCGACGCTGGCGCTTTTGTCTTTCAGCGATCAAACGCAGGATGAACATTTAAAACGCGTTCATATCGGTAAGATCATAACGGACGCCATGGTTCAAAAGTTTTACGAATTTCCTCACGTACAACTTGTCAGTCCCATTCGCCTCGCCAAGATCGCACGAAACTTTGATATCAGCGACGAGGAAATTTCCAATAGCCCCGATCTGGCTGAAAAAATCGGCCGCGAAGCCAACAGCCGGCTCATGATCAACGGCAAACTCAGTAAATTGGGCAACACGTTTATTCTCTCCGCCGATCTCAACGATTTGGAAGAAGAAAAACTTCTGGCGACGTTTGTTGTACAAGAGGAAATGGAAAGCAGCATTCTGGGCGTGCTCATCGATTCGCTTTGCATGAAGTTCCAGCAAAAAATTACCGAAGTGTTCAAAGTCAAAGATTCGACCGCCACGCCATTTATCCGATTGGAAGACCTTACCACGTCATCGCTCGAAGCGTACCATCATTTTGTGAAAGGATATGAACTGCATGTATTCGGCCGCTCGCTGGAAGCCATTGGAGAATTTGAGAAAGCTGTGGCATTGGATTCCAATTTCGCGCTCGCGTGGTCGCTGATGGGTTGCGTTTATTCCTTTGCCAAAATGGAAGACCGGATGCCGCCGAATTATCTCGACAAGATTCAATCGTTTAAAGACCGTTTCAAAGGAACGAGTAAAGAAGCGTTGATCTTCCGCGGCAATCTCGGATGGGTGAACAACGATGAACAATTGTGTTTCAACAGTTATCGCCTGATCACGGAACTCTATCCGGACGACCGTGAAGGTTATTATTATCTCGCTTTGTTTCAACACTACGTCAAGCACAACTATGCGCAGGCCATCGAGCATTATGAAAAGGCGCTGATGCTGTCGCCCGATTATTTTCCGCTTCAACGCGACCGCGCCTATGCCGTGAAAGAAGTTCGCGGCGTGGATGAAGCGGTCAAACTCTTGCAGGAATTTATCCGCCTGTATCCGAACGCGCCTGGCGTGGACTTGGCCAGAGAACAAATTGCGGAATTGAGGTCGAACACCAAGTAAAGCGCCACAAGCGGCGGTGGACTAAACAAAAAAGATTTGCATGAATCAGATATTTGTCTTATTGTTAAAGACAATTGTCCTATAAGGAGAGCTTATGACGGCCACCAAATCGACCCTTGAAATCAAACTCGACAAAAAAATAACGTCGTTTTTAAAACAATCGCGAACCAAAAAATTTCGTTTTGAATTGAAGCGTGATATTACCTATGCCGATTTTTTGAGTAATAAAATGCTGATCATTGTTGCAATCAGGACAGGCATCCCCTATTCCCTTTTTGAATTGATCAGACACCACACGCCTTTTACGGAAAACGATTGGGCCGTTTTTTTGGGCATTTCAACCAAATCATTGCACCGGTATAAAGCTTCGTCCGAACATTATTTTAAGCCAATTCATTCAGAAAAGATCATTGAGATGGCCGAAGTAACTAAGGTTGGGCTGGATATTTTTGGCGATATGAATAAATTAAAACTGTGGCTCCATACACCCAACTATGCTTTGGGGGATTTAAAACCGATCGAATTGCTGAAAGACTCTTATGGCAAAGAATTAGTCATCGGCGAACTGGTCAGGATCAATCACGGGATACTGGTATAGCATGGAGGTGTTCAGGCTTTCACGGCAGAAATTTGCAAATCGACTTTCGGGGCAAGGCTCCGCCATCAAAGGCGCCCGGTGGAATTCCATCGGCGTCGAGTTGATTTATACTGCCGGTAACAGGTCTCTTGCTATGGCCGAAGTGGCGGTCCACCTCACTCTTGCAACATTACCCGACGACTATGTAATGATGACAGTTGGAATTCCTGATGACATTGAAATCAAAAAAATTTCAGAATCGGATTTACCCTCCGACTGGAAAGATTTTCCTCATCCCACATCCACGCAAAGTTTTGGCGACGATTTCGTATTGGAGAATAAATACGGCGTTCTCCGAGTGCCTTCCGCTGTCACAAAAGGCGATTATAACTTTCTGATCAATCCCAGCCACAAAGACTTTCGCCGGATCAAAATCATCGGCGTCGAAAAATTTCCATTCGACAAACGAATATTTAAATAAACCGGCGACCAGTAGCGATACTCCGGTAAAATTATTTTCTAAATAAATCGTCAAAATGCTCTCACGCTAAGGCTTCGCCCGACCAATATTTTCGGTTGATTTTTTTGGTCTCAATCCGTACACTACCGCGCTAAACTTTATAGGAGTCGATCATGCGGCTGTTGTTGCTGGGCGCGCCCGGAGTCGGAAAAGGGACTCAATCGAAACTGCTCGTTGAAAAATTTAAAATTCCGCAAATCTCGACTGGAGATATGTTGCGTGAAGCGATCAAAGCCAACTCGGCTCTCGGTATCAAAGCCAAAAGCTTTATGGACAAAGGTTCGCTCGTACCGGACGACGTGATCATCGATCTGGCGGCGGAACGTATCCGCGCAAGCGATTGTGCCAACGGTTTTATTCTCGACGGCTTTCCGCGTACGATCGCGCAGGCCGAAGCATTGGACCGGTTGCTCGCCGAAAAACATATCAGCCTCGATCACGTTATTGAAATTACGGTGTCACAAACGAATCTCGTGGAACGCCTCTCGAACCGCGTTATTTGCCGTAACTGCGGCTCGGTTTACAATAAACTCACAAACCCACCTAAAGTCAGCAATGTGTGCGATAAGTGCGGCGGTGAAGTGTACCAGCGTTCCGACGATACACGTGACGCCATCGTGCAGCGGCTCAAAGTTTACGAAAATGAAACGGCGCCTTTACGCGATTATTATCGCGGCAAAAAACAATTGACCCACGTCAATGGCGAACAGCCGGTTGCACAGGTTTATCAGAATATCCTGACATTGCTTGAACGCCAATAACCCGAAACCTTCGTTTGTCAGAATATCAGGCATTCAAATAATGTCCGTTCAAGTTTGTCGAGAACTGACCATGACATCATTAATTTTTTTATAACCATTTTTTAAAGAATAATTCCGGCTTTGACGGCGTTAAAGAAAATGTTAACCCGTAATAAAGCAAAGGAAGTTTTTATGATCATTAAAATTTTTACCGTTATCGGTGTGATCAGCTCTGCATTGGTGTGGGCGCTTTCCCGCTACACGTCACCGCAACCCGCAGAAAATGAATCGCCTGTAAACGTTGCTGCCGTCAATGTCAGTTCGAGCGTGTCGAGAACTGACAATAAAGGATCGCTGCCGATTGTGATCGAATTATTTACATCCGAAGGCTGCTCAAGCTGTCCTTCTGCAGACGAACTTTTGAGCGAACTCGGCATGAAAGGCGATTTAAATATTATTCCGCTCGCCTATCACGTAGACTACTGGGATTACATCGGATGGAAAGATCCTTTCGCGCAAAAAATTTTTACGGAACGCCAAAACGCATACGCGAATGCGTTGTCCTTGAATACATTGTATACGCCTCAAACCGTGATTCATGGCCGTCTCGAATGCGTGGGCTCGAACCGTGAGAGGATTAAGGAAGCCATTGCCACTGCGCGAAATCATCCAGCTATGGCGGGCATTACTTTGAGCGGCAATGAAGCCCGGTCAGCCATAACAGTCGATGCGATTTCGGATGTTGAATTGCCGCGATCAGATGTTTGGGTTGCTTTGTTTGAAAACGATCTGACTACATCGGTCAAACGCGGTGAAAATGGCGGACGGCAATTGCATCACGATTATGTCGTACGTAAGCTGATCCATGTTTCTGAAATTTCAGGAAAGAAAAAATGGAATTCGACCGTCGATATACCGATCGATAAAAATTGGAATTTGAAAAATATCGGCGCAGCGGCGTTTATTCAGGATTCATTTGATAAAACTATTTATGCGGCGGCATCATTGAAGTTATAGGATTGTATGGAACTCATCAGTATCGACGATTTTAAAAAGCTCGACATCCGGACCGGTAAAATCATTAAGGCCGACGATTTTCCAAAGGCCAAAAAACCGGCGTATCAATTGACGATCGATTTCGGCCCGCTCGGCGTCAAGCGTTCGAGCGCGCAATTGACGAAATTGTATACCAAAGAATCGCTGATTGACCGGACTATTCTGGCCGTGGTCAATTTCGCACCGCGGAAAATTGCCGACTTCGAATCGGAAGTGCTGGTACTCGGCATTGTGACGGACGACAACGCCGTCGTGCTTCTGCAACCGGAAGGTGAAATAACATTGGGATCGTCTGTATCATGAGTTCATTAAAACTATGCGTTGCAGGCGCCACCGGCCGTGTCGGAAGCGGATTGGTTAAAACAATTCTGCAATCTAAAGATTTGGAATTAACCGGCGCCGTATCGCGATCGCACGCAGGAAAAAATCTTGAAGGAACCAATGTTCGCATCAGCGGCACGGTAGCGGACGCGCTGAAAACTCCGGCGGACGTTCTGATCGATTACACCAAAGCCGATACCGTAAAAAATCACGCGTTGACTGCAATCAAAAACCGATCGTCCGTCGTGATCGGCACGTCAGGTTTGACGGACGATGATTACAAAGAAATTCATGACGCCGCTTTGGAAAACCACGTTGGCGTTTTAGCCGCAGGTAATTTTGCGATCACGGCTGTGCTCATGATGCGGTTTGCCGAAATGGCGGCGAAATATGTGCCCTACTGGGAAATTCTCGATTACAGTTACGAGGGCAAACCGGATGCGCCGAGCGGAACTTCACGTGAACTGGCGTACCGGCTTTCTAAAATTCAACCACCGAAGTCGGGTTATCCTATTGAGAAAACCATCGGCGCAATCGAAAGCCGCGGGGTAACGATCAATGATACGCAAATTCATTCGATCCGGCTTCCGGGATTTGTTTCGTCGTGCGAAGTGATATTTGGAACGGCGGGTGAAAAATTATCGATCCGGCATGATTCCATCGATCCGCTGGCGCCGTACATTGCAGGAACGCTGCTCGCCGCACGAAAAGTAAAAACCTTTACCGGTTTACGGCGCGGATTAGACAGCGTGATGGAATAAAAATTTAGAAACTCTTGACCCAATAACTAAACATTCCAAAACTACACGGGAGGAACGTATGAAATCTCTGCTCGTTTTTTTGATGGCGTTCGCTTTTGCGGCGGCTCATGCTTCGGATAACGAATCGGTCAAATCGGAAACAGCGCCTGTTATCTCTAAAGGCGGTGAGGCTGGGTTTTTCTCGCCTGCAGCGGTCGTGCGCAGCGGCGCTTTTATGATCGGCGCGGAAACGCAATATCAATTCAGCGGCCCGAAAAAATTCGGCGTGCTCGGACATTTGCGTTACGGACTCGTTCCGCGTTTTGAAATCAATTCGGATATCGGGATCAAACGCGGTGAGTTTTATTTCGGCGCCGGAGTGGATTATCAAATCATGCCGGATCGCGCCGGTTCGCTCGGCATGCTCTTCCGCGGCGGCGGTTTTATCAACGATCCCGTCGGTAGCGGATTGGATTTATCGTTGATGGTCGGCAATCAGTTTTCTCAGATTAATATTTACGGCGGATTGCAGACCAAATTCATCGTCGATCCGACGGACGTTACGGTATTCAACTTAATTGGCGGCATTCATATTCCGTTCCAGCGCAAAATGGCTTTTGTCGGCGAAATCGGTTTGAATGTCAACGACAAAGACGATTCGTATCTCAGCGCCGGCGTTTTGTTTGGTTTATAATATATATAGAGTATACTTCTTACTAAGTCCGCATTTTAAATGGCCTTGAAAAAACGCCGAGAAAGAACCAGAGTTCGCGCCTGAAAAATGGCGGAAAACGTGAAACAGATATTAAAACTTTCAACAAATGGCTTTGTAAGGAACTGTTTTCCGCCGCAATTTAGCGACACTGGTTTCGGCGTTTTTTCACAGCCTTGATTTTTCTTTTGGTTCTTTTCTTTGCATCAAGGCAAAGAAAAGAACCTAATATTTCTTAGGCAATCTTATTTTAAAATAATTAGTATGTTTAAAATTCTGAACAACCTGGCGCATCGCCGCCCTTTTAATTCAAGCACCGAAGTCCGAATCACGTATAAGTGTACCCAACGTTGCCGCCAATGCGTGATTCCTTTCAAGAATACGCACACCATGACGGTGGACGAATTCAAACACGTTATGGCCAATTTGCGCGAGTACGGCGCGTATGTCGGTTTTATTTCCGGCGGAGAAACGACGATGGTCGACGGTTTACCGGAAATGATGCTGGAAGCCAATCGTACTTTTCAATACGCAACGACGCTGGTTACAGGTCTTTACAACAAATGGCACATTATCGAGCCCGCGGTGCGCGTATGCCTTGAAAACGGTATGCACATTCAGACGTCGTTCGACGGGCTTGGCGAACTCGGCGACGACCTTCGCGGAGCAAAAAATTATGCGCAAGTCATCTCGGATAATATGAAATCCATTGCCGACATGCGCGCTTCGATTCAGAAGAATTCGAAAAAAAAATCGCTCTTGTATGCCAATACAGTCATCAGCAATCTGAACATGGAACAAATTCCCGACATTCTCGCGCATGTCAAAAACCTGAAATGGAAATCGACGATCGGGATGTATCACACACTGACGTTTTCCACGCGGTACAACGACGATATGGTCATTCAGCCCGGAGAACGTTTGGACAAATTGATCGCCTTTCTTACGAATAATCCTGACGTGATGAATCTCGATTCCTTTATCGCCGGCATTAAGCCGTACGTCAGCAATCCGGATCTTAATTGGTGTCCGTTCGTGAAATCGCCGTATTTGTCGACGCGCACAACGATTATGGAAAACGGCGACGTGCACATGTGCAAAGGCAATCCGATCGGCAATGTTTTTCGCCAGCGCCTGACGGAAATTTATTCCAGCTACGAATACCGTCAGCGCATCGACGAATACAAACAATGTAACGGCTGCTGGACGACGTGTTATACTCAGCGTTATTTGCTGACGCGCCCTAAATCGCTCGGCGAAGCCGCCAGGAATATTCAGAAGCTCAAAAATACGAGAAAGATTGAAGTTTGACCAAAAACAACGCCCGCTGCTTTTACAGTTTTTTATTGCAATGAACGGCTACAGGGTTTATATTGCACGCGCAAAGTAACATATTCAATGGGCCCGTAGCTCAGGTGGATAGAGCATCTGCCTTCTAAGCAGAGGGTCACAGGTTCGAGTCCTGTCGGGCCTACTATTAAAAATTCAAGCTCCTTTAAATTGATTTTTATCGGAACAGGTTCTGCGCCAAAGGCGCATCCGCCTCAGGCGGAGAGTCCTGTCGGGCCTACTGATTCTAAGCATTCACATCAAACCTCCCTCACTGTTTTACATTTACTTCCAATTCCGTAGCCAACTGTCCCCGACGAGTCGGGATGGATTCTTAATTCTTACGAGCACAGGTCTGCGCCAAGGTACCTCCAGAGGCGGACAGGCATCGGCCAGAACGGAGAATCAAGCTTACTAATTTTTTAGGAAGTACTGGATTTTGCTTAATTAAGCACAGCCTTTTTCTTTTATCTACGCAAATATCCGCAAAAAATTTATTTGACTTTAAGCAATTAATTTTTCACATTATTTGACCTTTCAGGTCAAATAATGTTACTTTTTAGCCTGATTGAGTCTTTAAACTTGTCTGTTTGGGTAAATATTACGGCTTTAAATTCCAACCTACTTGCAGCAATAAATCGCATTTCGACTAATTCCGTTCTCAAATAAATTTTTTGTTCTCTTTTATCCATCCAACGACCCTTAACAGCTAACGAGATCCATCACTTCAGAATATTGAGGTTTTTATGATGAATCGTGTTATCATTTTCCCCATCCTGTTAATAATCTTCTATGCCAATCCAGCCTGCAAAACTTCCGGTACGGCCGTAAACTATCAGTCAAATGAAAAATACCGGATCACAGCACAATCCAAATTAGGCGACCATGCTGAATTTCTGTTCAATCAAGACAGTAGTTTCGTTCTATGCATGAAAACATTGAACGCTGAAAAAAACGCTCAAGTGAATTCGGTTTCGTTTTTTATTTTTGATCTGAAAGAACAGATCGTCGTGTTTGAAGACGCCCTAGCGAATGTTTCCGTTGAATGGAAATCCAACGAGCAGGTTCAAGTAACCAAAATACCCGGTACGGTCAAGAAAGATAATCAGGAACTCAAAGGCTACATCTTTGACGTCAAAAGCAAAAAGAAAATTGATATACAATCCAATTGATTCGTGTTCACTTTAAATGTGTAAGGAGAATCCCATG
>JABWBZ010000388.1 GCA_013359335.1 bacterium | reverse complement strand
CACAGTTTATTTCTTATCAAAAACTGATGAAGGTGATTATTTTAATATTTATTTAAATAAAATGAATCTCAATACAGGAGCCATATCCAGGATCAAAGATAACTTTTGGAGCTCTCGAACCGACAAATGGGTGTATCATTATCTGCATTACAATAAATCAACTAACGAATTTATATCTGTAATATTTGATTCTGCAAAAGTTGAACTGTATTCAATCAGCTATCCGCCAATCTCTGAAACTGCTGAAGTATATACTGAAAATAATGATTCGGGGGAAAATAATTTTCTCGTGTTCCTTATTCCAATATTCATTTTAATTGCCGGCACAACAATTTTTGTTTTTCTCCGGCGCCGGGCTTTAGCGACAAAAGAATATTATGAGAAAAAAGAGCCGAACACGACAAAAGCGCACTGTCTACCGTTGATAAAATAGCCGAAACAATCGCGCCGGCAAACAATACGTACATCCACGCCGGCAGGTATTTCTGTGCAATCATAGGCAAAATATGTTCAGGCTCTTTCAATCCCGGCATTAAATAAAATCCGGCAAGCCCAAGCATGAGGGGAATCATTCCGACAGCGAGGTACATGCCTGCGGCAAGCAATGTTGCTCGTTTAGCAACTTGAGGCGATTTGCAGGCGATTACGCGCGAAATCAATTCCTGAGCAACGAGCGATCCGCAGATCGGAATCGACCATTCTTCGAGCCACAACCACCACGAGTGATTTAAAGTTGCAGGATCGCGGGCAGCCAAAAGATCCGGTATCGTCATCACCGTGTCAGGCGTCATTACCATCGGCGCCAGTATGAGTAATCCCGCAATCAGCGCAACGCCTTGTACGACGTCCGTAATGGCATCCGCCAATAATCCGCCCATCACGGTGTAAGCGATCACAACTGCCGCCGCCAGCGTGATAGCCGTAAATGCGGTTAATTCCGACGATGCCGACAAAATCATTCCGAGTGCACGGATCTGAGCCGCTGCCCACAAAAGTGACGTCGGAATCATGATGATCGCAGTCAATCGTTCCGTTCGTACTGAAAAACGAATCCGGAATAAATCGGCGATCGTTGTTAATTTCATTTTCCACAACGGAACCGCCAGAACTAACGCCATTACGATCAAACACACGGCATAACCAAACGGATCGGCAGTCACGCCGGCTAAGCCGGATTCATACGCCGCTCCGGCCGTGCCGATACACGATTCAGCGCCAAACCACGTTGCAAAGATTGAAAAAATTGCAAGGCCGTAACCCAGGCTCCTGCCGGCTAACAGGTAATCTTCTTCATTTCTGATTTTTTTTGAAACGAAAAAGCCGATCAGCAACTGAGCCACTATATAAATCAAAATTCCGGTCAGAGTTGCGTTCATGATTTAAAATATTTTTTGTGCATAAAAAAAGCAGGCTGAATTTCAGCCTGCTGTTATAACGTTCTTTTAAAAAATTTTTTATTTCTGCATTTTATTCAATATCGCAATCCATATCTGCGGAAGATACGCTCCGATCAGGATCAACAAAAGTCCGGCAACCGTCCATTTGGTAATAATCGTCGCACCCATAAATTTGTCTAAGCCCACGTTGATAATGCTGATGTACCACCCGATGATCATCAAACCGAAGCCGATGGCTTGCGGTATAATCCGGCGCACTACTTTCTCCAACATACTTCCTCCTCCTTTTCTTTTTGCAGTTTTAAACGTCAGGCCGATCAGAACGTTGCTTCGATGGAAATATCCGGAAAACGCTGCTGAACCTCTTTAGCCGGTTCTTTCGAAATGCGCTGAGTTTCGTGAAGCACTTCGCCTTCGCAGCATCGGACCATGACGTTCTTGCAATGAATGCATTGATAATGTCCGTGCACAAAGACAAAACCGGCGTTGGCGCGGCAAAAAGGACAAATGGTTTGATTGAGAGACGGTTTCATGGTTTCAAATGTTGATCGAAGAACGCCGCCGTTCGCTGCATGACCAAAGGCCACGCATTGATAAATTCATGCGGCTCTTTCGGATACGCATAAAATGTAACATCTTTTTGCCGTACTTTCAATGAATCTGTTAATTTTTCTGCCCATTCGATGGGG
>JABWBZ010000093.1 GCA_013359335.1 bacterium | reverse complement strand
GTGAAAGACAGAGTTGGAAATGAGAAAGAGTTGGAATTTTGTGGATCTATTATTGAACGGAATGGCGAATTTAAACTGCTAAGTTATAGAGATTAAATAAATTTTCTCCTTTGTTAGGTAGGAGAAATTGAATCAAATGATTCCGCAATGTTGCGGGTCAGATGGTTTCCACGCAAGAGCCTCGGATGCAAGTCCGGGGCTTTTTTTATCCGATCTGGAGTTTCATCCCGTCGTCAGGGACGAACGGTACGGCATGAGAATCCCGGGAAGGTTTGATGATCGCGCTGCCGATGGTCAGTAATCCGACACGGCCGGCAAACATGACGATGACAAGAAGAATTTTAGAAGCTGGGGCCAGCAGCATCGTAATGCCCGTCGATAGACCGACCGTGCCGAAAGCGCTGACAACTTCAAAAGCCATTTGGGTAAGAGTAAACTGGCTTTCACAGATGGCGATTAATAAAATGGCCGTTAAAACGAAGGTCGAACTCATGACGTATAATTTCACGGCATGACCGACAGACATTTTCGATACGACGTAATTGAAAATAGTAACCCGATTGCGCCCGCGAAAACTGGTGCGGATGTAGCCGAGCATCGTGACGAACGTAGGGATTTTTATGCCTCCGGCAGTTCCTTGTGGCGCGGCGCCGATGAACATCAGGGCGATATAAAATAAAAGCGTACGAATTTCCAATGCTCCGATATCAATCGTGTTAAATCCTGCCGTACGTGTTGAAACCGATTGAAAAAATGATGCCAGCAACTTGTCCTCAATAGCCAAATGGCCAATCGTCTTAGGATCGTTCCATTCAGCGATCATTGTAAAAATCATACCGGCGAAAATAAGAAAAACCGTACCATAAATGACTATTTTCATTTGCAACGGTGTCGCTACGCCGGCTAATTCTTCTTTGATTTTTTTGGCGCGCAGATACAGTTGATCAACAAAATTGTAAAAAGGTTCGACCCAATGCAGTTTTTCAGGCTTGCGAATAGACACCATTTCCATCAGCGCTTCTGAGAAACCAAGCAGTTTGTACACTAACATCAATACGATGCGCTAGATTCCAAGCAAAACCGGATACCCGATACCGCCTAGAATAATCAGGCCGGCAATTATAAAATTGACCATCGTGTCAGTTTGAAATTGGACAAGGCTATCGGCGTACAATCCAAAACCGGCATTATTGAAAGCTGAAATGGTGTGGAAAATCGAAAACCATACCGGAGACATGCCCGTCACTTTATCGCCGATGGCAACATATAATGCCAATACGCCCAGAGTTTCAACGAACAGAGTAATTTTTGCGGTTGAAGCCAGGATCTGCAAAACGGTTTGATGCTGGCCTTCCACGTCCATAATGCTGCCGAGCGTTTGCGTCGATCCTTGTGAAAGGTCTTCGGCTCGCCCGACCCACAATAACCGGAAAGCCGTCACGACGCCGAAGCCGCCGATCTGAATCAGGATCATCGTGACGATTTGGCCGGCAAATGTAAATTGAGTAAAATCGACGGAAGTCAGTCCGGTAACGCAAATCGCCGAAGTCGAAATAAACAAAGCGTCTACGTAACCAAGAGAGTTACCTGCCATATTCTCGATCGCATAGAGTATGAATGATCCGATGATAATAGCAATAAAAAATCCGAAAATGGTGATTTCCGCAGCGGAATATTTCCGGATTTGCTTTTCAAACCGGTTTTCGAATTTGTGAAGTTCGGATTGGAGGTAACCGACTTTGGGTTCGGTCGATGGGTGAGGTATGTCGTCGGTGACGGAGGCCGATTCTTGAGAGGCGTCACCGGGTTGTTTCGTAACTTCCATTAGTGTAGGTTAATGTATCCCGTCTTCCATTATCTTTGTTTTTGAAGCCTATTCAACCAATAGACGAGAACATTTGCTTCAAAATGCCGGTTAATATATCTTAGAAAGCGCCGATTGTCAAGGTAAATAAGGCTCAAAATTAACAGTGTTAACTAAAATTAACGGAAAGAATTATGCAAGTTATTAAAAAAATTTTGTTTTTGGTCTTTTTATCGGGTTGTTCTTTCACTGCGCCCGAGGAAGATTGGTTTCAAGGCACATGGCGTTACGATCAAACGACATGGATTTTTGACTACGGCAAATACGAGATGCAAGGCAAAATTTCTGAAAAAGGGCATTACCGGTTTATTAAATCGGCTGGCCAAACGCTGAGCATCGAAATTCAGCCGCGCAATTCCAATGCATCGCGCGATGCGCATATTATGAAAATCGTCGTCGACAAAGAAAAAGGAACGCTGATTATCAATGACGAAGGACCTTTTGTGAAGGCGCGGTAAAACGGGCGTAATTGAAATCAATTCATTTTCATTTGAAATTCAAACCATAATTCCTTATCCTGACGCCCCATGCAAATAGGACGTGTTAATATCAATAAGCCTGTGGCCTTGGCGCCGATGGAAGATGTCACAGACATTTCGTTCCGTCTGACGTGTAAAAGGCTGGGCGCCGATCTTTTGTACACGGAATTTACCAGCAGTGAGGCGTTGATCCGCGACGCCAAAAAGGCGTTACGTAAAATCGTTATTGCCGATGAAGAGCGTCCGGTTGCCATTCAGATTTTTGGTGGCGTGGATGCAGCGATGGAAGGCGCGGCAGCTATTGCGGAGAAAATGAATCCGGATTTCATCGATATCAATTGCGGCTGCTGGGTCAAAGATGTGGCCATGCGCGGCGCGGGCGCAGGGCTTTTGCGCGATCTGCCAAGATTCGAAGCCATCGTGCGATCGACCGTGCGAGGCACACGACTGCCGGTTACAGTGAAGACGCGGCTTGGCTGGGATGCCAAAAGTATCATTATTCTCGACGTCGCGAAAATGATCGAAGATGCCGGCGCGCGAGCGCTTACCTTGCATTGCCGCACACGCGATCAGGGGCATGATGGGATAGCCGATTGGTCTTGGTTAGAAAAAATTAAAAACATTGTTACAATACCCGTCATCGGCAATGGCGACGTGCGCACGCCCGAAGACGCCAAAAAAATGTTTGAAACCGGATGCGACGGCATCATGATCGGCCGCGCCGCGATTAACAATCCTTGGATTTTTCGTGAAGTCCGGCATTACCTTGAAACCGGCGAACATCTTCCCGCGCCGACGCCGCAAGAACGCATCGACGTATGTATCGATCATCTGCGTCTATCCGTTCAATACAAAGGCGACAAATACGGAATTCTGGAATTTAGAAAATATTACTCCGGTTATTTGAAAGGCCTGCCGAATATTGCCAAATTGCGCGCCGAGTTGATGACCTACCTCGAACTTTCTCCAATTCTCGAACGACTTGAACGTTATCGCACCGAAGTCGCCGAGGCGATGGAGCAAACCTGCTTTCTCTAGTTGCTGGTTTTTTGAAAATAAACATTCAATCGTGAACGTTTTGTCAGAGATGCTGACGAAGTTAATCATAGACATGCGCTTGTATTTCACGCCATAAATGAGTATTCTTTTTACGGCTAATTTCTAATTCAACTAATCCGCGCCCATGAATTCCCACGTTGATCTCATTGTCCACGAAAGCGCTATTCTTAAAAGTAATCCTCCCGGCGATCCTTACCGGCGCAAACTGGTTGTATATTTGCCTCCATCGTATAATACCAACACCGATCTGCGTTATCCGGTTATTTACATGCTTTCCGGATTCATGGGTTTTGGAACGATGTTTTTATCGCCTCAGGCATGGGGCTATTCGCTGGACGAACGGTGTGACAAACTTATTGCGGATGGAAAGATGCGCGAAACGATTGTCATCATGCCGGATTGTTTTACTAAATATGGCGGATCGCAATATGTAAATTCGTCTGCATTGGGCGACTATGAGGATTATTTGATCAAAGAAATTGTTCCTTTTGTCGATTCACATTATAGAACTAAATCCGAAGCAGTTCATCGCGCGGTGATGGGCAAATCGAGCGGAGGATTCGGCGCGCTGCAATTAGCCATGAAATATCCGGAAGTTTTTTCAGTGATGTTGTGCAGCGCCGGCGATATGTATTTTGAATACGCGTACAAACCGGATATACCTAAATGTTATAACGCGATCGACCGCGCCGGAGGATTGAAATATTTTCTGGAAAAATTTTTCGAAGCGCCTAAAAAAACCGGCGACATGATTCCAGCTATCAATATCATTGCCATGTCGGCCGCTTATTCGCCGAATCCGGATAATAAAGTGTTCGGCTTCGATCTGCCATTCGATACAACAAGCGGCGAAATGAGAAACGATGTGTGGCAACGCTGGTTAGAACATGATCCGGTGTACATGATTGAAAAAAAACGGTGGCAAAATCAGTTGCGCCGCCTCAAAAAAATTTTTTTGGAATGCGGTTCGCGCGATGAATATTTTCTTCATATCGGCGCGAGAATTTTTACTCAACGGCTGAAAAATTTTAACATTGCACACGAGTATGAAGAATTTGACGACGGGCACATGGGAACCAGCTATCGTTATGATATTTCATTGAGTAAAGTAAGTCAGGCCATTTCGTAACATCATTAAAGGCTATTTATGAAACGTTATTTTTTATTTTTTTTGTTGCTCCTGTCATTGCCAGGTTATTCGCAATCCAACCAACCGCAAATTCGGCTGACGTTCATTGTTTCGCAGGAAACTTTGAATGACAGTAATAGTTGGATGCTGGCGGGTTTGCCGATATCATTCAAAAAGGCGCTCAGGGATGTTGCCGGCGTGACGATCGAACGAGCTGAAGCTTTACCTAAAAATAATCGTTCGGGTTTTATGTATGAAATTATGGTTGTTGCCAGAATTGACAAGAAAAAAGTAAATTTTACGGTTACGGCGCAATCCGGTGCAAAGTCATTGCTCAAAGAAACTAAATATTCTTCAGAATGGCCGTTGAACGCGACGTATGAAAAAATAATTCAGGATTTCGTGAAAGCGGCGCCATTCAATGTCAAAGCCAATGTGATCAAATCAGGAGTTAATTTTTCATCCAATGACATTGCCACTCGCTATTACTTGCAAGGCAGGATTTTAGAATGGCAATCGATGCCGGACAGCGCTTTAAAAATTTATCAAAAAGCGATCAAAGAAGACCCGGCGTTTACGGATGTGTTTGAAGCTTTGGCGCAAGCAAGTATTTCACTCAAAAAATACGACGATGCGGCGGGTTATTATCAGCAGCTTTTGTCGAAAGATTCCACATGGAAAGGCATCTACCGTGAAATCGGCGACATCTATTTTTTTTATAAAGACGACGCGAAGCGCGCTCGTTCGGCTTATCGAAATGAACTGGATCGCAATCCCAACGATGTTCATTCCTGGATTCAACTTGGTTATTGCTATCTCGTGACCAAAGACTTCGAGTTGTCTAAAAATCAAGCGAGCAAAGCGCTGTCTTTAGAACCTGGATCGGCCAATGCATTGAATCTGGCCGGCCTTGCGTGCATGGGTTTGAAAGATACGGCGGCTGCGCAAAAATATTTTACCGACGCCATTCGCGCCCATGAAAAGGAAATTCCGGCCAGGAAAAATCTCGCGCGATTGTATGAAATCCAAAAACAATGGGATGAAGCGCGCGACGTTTACGAAGCGATTGCTACCATCGATCCAAGCGATGCGTATGTTCGTTTATCGCTGGCCAATTTATATTACAACCAAAACGATTTTAAAAAAGCGGTATTGAATTTTACCAATGCGCTGTTTCTCAAGCCTGAACTGGAAAACAATAAAACCAATCCCGTTCAGATCTTTCAATTTATTTCCAAAAATAAAAAGGACATTCGCCCGATTCAGGCGCTCACGGATTCGCTTAACGATGAGTTGCTCGGCGGCGATCTGAATACTCAACAGGAATTTCAAACCCGTACAACGCTCGGATACATAGCGCTGTATTATCTTACGGATTTCCGTGAAGCGATCAATCAATTTCAAATCGGGATTAAAATGCGGCCGGATATAATGGCGTTGAAATTTTATCTCGGCGAAGCTTTTTATGCCGCTGGAAAATTTCCGGAAGCGCTTGACCATTACAAGCAATACGGCGAATTGGCCGACGACGGTTATACGTACGCGCGATGCCATTTGATGATGGGTAAAATTTTAGTTCAACAAAAATTATATCCGGAAGCGCAATTAGAAATTCTGAGAAGCATTCGTATTTATCCCAATGCAGAATCCTATTTTTACTACGGAATCGCTTTGCGGGGCAACCAGCAATGGGCCGAAGCCGAAAACGCGTTTGCCAAAGCGCTGGCAACCTATCCGCATTATGCTGAAGCGACCATGGAACTCGGCCGTACGTACGCGCTTCAGAAAAAATACGGCGATGCCTTGCAACAATATCGCAAGACGATTGAATTAGATTCCACCCGGGTCGGCGTCAGAGCATTGATGGCGGAAGTTTATATCGCCCAATCACAGTATCCCGAAGCGGAGGCGGAAATTAAAAAAGGTTTGGCGTTTTTTTCGGATAACTCCGAAATGGCTGCACCGCTTTACGAGCTGTACGGCGATATTTTCCTGGCTCAAAAACAATTCGAGCTTGCCCGCCAACAATTCCAAAATGAAATTTCGTCAGACTCGAACGCTACGATGGGTTATTATAAAATTGCTTCAACTTTCGCCGCACAAAAAGACGCGAAACAAGCCGTGGTGTGGCTCGAACGGGCGTTTCAGAAAAAGTTCAGCAGTTTCGGCGTTTTGGACAATGACAAACTTTTCGATCCGATCCGTAAAGACAAAAAGTTTAACGATCTGGTGACGCGGTATCGAAACCAAGTAAAACAAGAGATTTTGAAATTACTCAATCCTCAAAAAAATTAAGGAGCCGCCGTGGCGGACACGTTTGAAACCGAAGCCGTTAAAATTGACGACGATGAGCTGACGCCGGCCATTCGTGAACATTTTGGCCGTCTGTATAATATCATGCGGGAACTGCGCTCTAAATGTCCCTGGGATCGCGAGCAAACGCACGATTCGCTGCGGCAATATCTGTTGGAAGAAGTGTATGAAGTCCTCGAAACGCTCGATGCCAAACATTATGAGGAACTGCGTAAAGAAATGGGCGATCTTTTACTTCAAATTCTTTTTCATTCGCGCATCGCTTCGGAAGAAAATGTTTTTACCTTATTGGACGTTATTCAAAGTTTAAACGATAAACTCATTCGCCGTCATCCGCATGTTTTCGGCGACGTCGAAGCGCACACAGCCGACAAAGTTTTACAAAATTGGGAACAAATCAAACTCAAAGAGTCCGACCGGAAATCGGTTCTCGACGGCGTGCCCAAAGTCATGCCCGCGCTGGTTCGCGCCTACCGGATCCAGGAAAAAGCTTCCCGTGTCGGTTTTGATTGGGGCGATATTAGTGATGTTTGGCCGAAAGTATTCGAAGAACTCAGGGAATTGCAGGAAGCGGCTAAAACGATGAAACGGGAAGAAATTGAAGATGAAATGGGCGATGTCTTGTTTTCAATCGTGAATATTTCCCGCTTTTTGTCAGTCAATCCCGAAGACGCGTTACGCGGAACGATTGAAAAATTCAACCGCCGCTTTCGATATGTCGAACAAAAATTTTCCGAACAAAACCGGGACATGAAAAAAGCAACTCTGGAAGAAATGGATGTTTTTTGGAATGAAGCTAAGCTATCAGAAAACAGAATTCAGAATGCAGAAGGCCAGGGCTAACTATGAGTGGGGCGAAAACGTTTGAAGACTTGATTGTATGGCAGAAAGCTCATCAGTTTGTTTTAGCAATTTATCGTTTTTCTGAATTGTTTCCGTCAAAAGAAATTTATTCTCTGACTTCTCAAATGAGACGAGCTGCAATTTCGGTGGCAGCCAATATTGCTGAAGGCTTTAAAAAAAGGTCAAAAGCCGATAAGGCGAGATTTATGAATATAGCCCAAGGTTCTCTTGAAGAATGCCGCTATTATCTTATTCTTGCACAGGATTTAGGCTACGGTAATACGACAAATCTAAAAGCACAGCATGAGGAAGTCAGTAAACTTTTGCACGCTTATTCAGCGTCCATTTTAAACTCGATTAATTCGATACGTTGAGATTTTCTTCTGTATTCTATATTCTGAATTCTGATGATTAATCAATACAAACGCCAAGATATTTTCCGCTGTACGCATGACGCGCATTCAAAGCTCGGGCATCACGTGTCGGTGTATCATACGATGTTCAGAAAAGGTTGTTTTCCGGACGGATGTACGTACTTTCGCTGGAAATGCAATGAGTTGGAGCGGAAGAAAAAATGCTATCGAGGGTTCTCGCACGTTGGGAAAAAATGTTTCGGGTGTAAATTTTTTGACGAGGAAAAGTTTACGCGAAGCCTTGTCAAAACCGATCCGGATCACTACCAAAATTTTTTGGACGATCTTTACGAATTCGAAGAATGGCTGCGCGATTATGAAAATAAGGAACATTGGTGCATGGGCGCCATTAGTTCAGTCAAGCCTCATCTCAAGCGCTCTCTCTATGGCGGTTCACCGGACAATCCGAAACAAGAGCATACACACTTGCTTGGCTACTTGATTGGTTTCGCCGATTTGTATATTCATCAAACTCATTTCGAAGATTATACGTATGCCATCATCGGAAGGGAATTTCAAAATCGCTTAAAATTTCAAAAAGGCGATCGATTGGAATTCCGCGCGACTGTGACGATGAATGAAGGGCGATTGGTACTGCAAAAGCTCACGCAGATTCGTTTTACAGAAAAACAAGAAGGCGATCATTGGACGGACAGCCGCTCGCTGGTAGCGCGTTCAACGGGAAATACCTTATCGCATCAGGCTGAAAAATGTTACGCCTGCGATCAGGGCGTTTTGGTCGATGTTTTGGACCGAACGTCAACGGAAGAAAATATTTATCACCGTATTTTTTGTTTGCAAGGTATGCCGTCGGCAGCCGCGTGCACGTACAATACTTCAAAAGACATTTACGGTCATTCCTGCAGCAACCGGTATTATCACATTAAAACTAAGCCTTGAGCCCTGCTGACACAACGTTGTCACTTTCGTAAAGTATATTCATGACGACTCTGAACGATAAACTCATCATTAAGACTCCTAAAAATATTTATTTAGAATTCGAATTGGCCGGCTTGGGTTCGCGCTTTTTGGCGTATCTTATCGATACGGTTATTCAATTGCTTCTGGCTTTCGCGCTCATTTATATACTGGCGATTGTTTTTGGAATACTTGGTGCGGCGCTTAATCAGGTTAGTTTAGCCTCGTCATGGCAACTGGCGCTGGTGGGAATAATTATTTTTTTAATCTATGAAGGGTATTTTATTACGTGTGAAACGGCTTGGCGCGGACAGTCGGTAGGAAAAAAAATTCTTAATCTCAGGGTTGTCAAAGACGGCGGTTACCCGATTACTTTTTGGGATTCGGTTATTCGGAATATCTTGCGTGTGGTCGACATGTTGCCGCCGCTGTGGGTCATTCCGAGTTATGGGCTCGGCAGCGCCATTTTGCTGGCCAACGCGCAATCGAAACGCATCGGCGATTATGTAGCCGGAACGCTGGTGATCAAGGAAAAGCCAGCGTCGGGATTCGAACATTTTTCAGCGCTGCATATCAATCCGGAATATATTCGCCATATCAAGATTCCTTTCGCGCACCGGATCGATGGAATAGAATACTATCTTTTACGTGAATTTTTTTACAGGAAAAATTTATTTCCTCCGGATGAACGGCAGAAAATGGCGCAAAAACTTGCAATCCATATAAAAAAAACGATTAAACTCGATCCGGATACTTATACCAACGATCAGCGTTTCCTTGACGACCTGATGCTGTTGCTCGAGAGTAAACGCGGATAACCTCATCGCTAAAACAGAAATTGAATTACATATTAAACTTCATAACACAAGGGAATGAAATATGAAACGGTACGCGGGAATCCTTTTGATGATGGTTGTATTCAGCTGTACAAAAACGACAGACGAAGATTGGCGTACGTATTATGAGAAATCGAATTATATGGAAACGCCGCGATATGAAGAAACGCTGCGTTATCTCGAACGTCTTGAAAAAGCGTCGCGCTGGATCAAGGTGACGTATTTCGGCGTTTCTCCGGAAGGGCGAAAAATGCCGCTCGTAATTGTCGATAAATCGGGAAAGTTCACGCCCGAGTCGGCACGTTCTCAAAATAAAGTTGTTCTCTTGGTTCAAGCGGGCATTCACGCAGGTGAAATCGACGGCAAAGACGCGATGCTGATGCTGCTTAGAAACATGGCAATTCATCAGCAGCATACTGAACTTCTCGACCGTGTGACGATCCTTTTTATGCCGTTTTTTAACATCGATGGGCACGAGCGCGCCAGCGCGTACAACCGGTTCAATCAAAACGGGCCGAAGGAAATGGGATGGCGCGTGACGTCGCAGAATTTAAACCTGAACCGCGATTATGTCAAAGCCGACGCGCCGGAAATGCGCGACTGGTTGAAAGTTTTTAATCAGTGGCTGCCGGACATGTTTATCGATTGTCATGTGACGGACGGCGCGGATTACCGTCATGCGGTCACGTATGCGATGGATGTGACTCAAAATGTCGCCGAACCTGTCAGAACATGGTCACGTGACACGTATCTTCCTTATATGCAAAAAGCAATGGCCGATTCCGGATTCCCACTCTCGCCGTACGTGTATTTGATTGACAGTAAAAACATCACCAGCGGTATTATCGGCGGCAGCGCACCGCCGCGTTTTTCAACCGAATATTGCGCCATTCAAAACCGCCCGGGTTTGTTGATCGAAACGCACATGTTCAAAGATTATAAAACGCGCGTGACCGGAACATACCAGATGATTCTGCATACTTTGGAATTGTTAAACAAAGAAGCTGAAACGCTGCGCAAAGTCAATCGCGATGCGGATGAAGAAACGGCTACGTCGTTGATTGGAAAAAAACTTCCGGTTTCATTTGCGCTGACTCAGCAATATGACCTTATTGAATTCAAGGGATTCAATTACCGCGTTGTACCGAGCGAAGTTTCCGGCGATCCGAAAATGATCGTTTGGGAGAATGTGCCCATCGATTATAAAATTCCGTATTTCAATTACGTCAAAGACAGCGACGTCGTCGATATTCCGTACGCTTACATCGTGCCGAAACAATGGACCAATCTGATCGACGTCCTGGCCGCGCAGGGGATCGTGATGGAGCGATTGACTCAAAATAAAAAATTGCCCGTGACGCTCTACCGTTTTTCAAATGTCAAATGGGCGGAGAAACCGTTTGAGGGAAGAATCACGCTGGACTGTGACGTTACACCGGCGCCGGATACGCTTGAATTCAAAGAAGGCGATTACGTCATCCGCATGAATCAACGCGCGGCGCGGGTCGCGGCGTTTCTTCTGGAACCGCGTTCCGGAGATTCCTTTGTCCGCTGGGGATTTATGAATGCGATTTTCGAGCAGAAAGAATATGGTGAAGATTACAAACTTGAAATTCTAGCGCGTGAAATGCTACAGGATTCTACCATGCGCCGTGAATACGAAAACCAGGTTAAATCGAATCCTGTTTTTGCCGGAGATTATTATGCGCGGTTAAACTGGTTTTATCAGCGCTCACCTTACTGGGATAAAACGGTCAACCGGTACCCGATAGGAAAAGTCATGAAAAAAGAGGACTGGAAGTAAAAAAATAAAACCCGTGATGATTTAAAATCACGGGTTTTTTAATGCAACAATCGACCTTTTTACTTAAGCAGCAGCATCTTTCTCGACTTGACAAACTGTCCGGCCTTAGCTATCAAAACAGTCACTATTCTTAAAAAAAATATAAGTTATCTCACTCTGTTTGATTAC
>JABWBZ010000387.1 GCA_013359335.1 bacterium | reverse complement strand
ATTAGTTTTATTTTGAATAATAAGTGGTGTGAATTTTGCCATACCGCGTTATAAATTTAATTCACTTCGAAAAGATAAAAATTCTTATGAAAAAAGCGTATTCGTTAATTCTGTGTTGCCTAGGTGTACCCTTACTCGTGATGTATTCAGCATGTGACGGTAATCAAAACGAAAAAACCGATGGTAAAATTGCGATGAGTTTTTCGCTTGTGCCGGCAAAGGAACTTGGGATCACTGTCCATCGTGTGAATGTTCGTTTGGAAGGACCGTCAAACAGTGAGATGGATTTGACTTTGTCTGACGATAATACAACGGCTGAAGGAGAATTGACCGGTTTGCCTCCGGGCACTTATACGGTTTTTTTAACGCTTTATAATGTCGATTCCGATACGGTGGGATTTGGTTCGGATGATATTGAAGTCAAAGCCGGAGAAATAACCGACGTCGATATGAACATCACGTTATATTCGACAACAGGCGGAATTCGATTCAATATCACGTGGAACACAGGCGGTCCCAAATTGCCGGCCGTGCCTTACGATTATGCAGGCGCCATTGCGAACATGCCGGCGTATCTGAAAAATTATCTTACCGCTAATCCCACGGTCGATAACACGCCGAATGATAATCTTCTTACGAATGATGGTGCGACGTTGGGGCGCGTTCTTTTTTACGATAAAGCGATGTCGGTGAATAATACGATTTCGTGCGGTTCGTGCCATCATCAGGATAAAGCTTTCGTGGACGGCGGCGCTGTATCGACCGGTTTTGAAGGTGGCCACACGCGGAGAAATTCGATGCCTTTGACCAACGTACGGTTTTTCAAAGCTAAGGCCATGTTCTGGGACATGCGTGCCGTTACATTGGAAACGCAGGCATTGCTTCCTATTACCGATCCGGTTGAAATGGGAATGCCATCCTTAGAAGCTCTTGTTGATAAACTGAAAACCAAGCCGTATTATCCGGCTTTGTTTGAGAAAGCATTTGGCACGCAAGACATTACGGCCGATCGCATTTCCAAAGCGCTGGCGCAATTTCTTCGTTCCATCGTTTCATTCAATTCGAAATACGATCAAGGATTGGACAACAATCTTGCCAATTTAACTGATCAGGAAAAGAACGGATTGCTTAGTTTTCAGCAGTTAAATTGTGTAGAGTGTCACAGCGATTTGTCGACCATTTTTCCGCGCAAAAATCCGACGATGTTTATTGTGGAAAATTCGGGTTTAAATACCGGATTCGGTTCGAACAATGCATTGGATGTAACGTATGCCGATAATGGCATTGGCGAGCGTACGAATGAAGCGAAAGACATGGGCACTTTTAAAATGCCGGCGCTGCGGAATATTGAATTGACCGCGCCGTACATGCATGATGGGAGATTTGCAACATTGGAAGATGTGCTTGATCATTATCAGACAGGCGCTAAAAATCATCCGAACCGCGGGATTCAGATTCCATCGGGAGGTTACGGTACTTCTGTCTTGACGGAACAGAAAAAAGCCGATATTATTGCCTTTCTAAAAACATTGACGGATCAGTCATTCATCAACGATCCGAAATATTCCGATCCTTTTAAATAATCTTTGTCAAGCCTTATAGGATGATTTTCCTTACGGCATCAATGCCGCTTCCGGACAGACGATCAACGTCGGTATCAAAACGGACGACGGCGGTATGCAAATGCGCGGCGAAGGCGGCATGATGGGCGACGGCCCGCCGAAAGCAATCAAACTGTGGACGAAAGTCGTTCTTGCTTCAATTGAAAATTGAAAATTTTTTTAATTAAAAATTAACAGTTAAGAATTAAAAGCATTTCCTCGAAAGCTGATGTCATTTCGAGAGCCCTGAGCGAAGTCGAAGGATTGAGAAGTTCTCAGGCGTGAACGCGACGTTCTTTTGTATTCCACGTTTTCTGCTTGAATGATGTCGCGAACTCGTATTCTCTTCGGCGTTTTTTCTGATGTCAGATGAAAGACGTTCATGACCGGATTGTCATTCCCGCCCCGTCTTTCGACGGGATAAACTCCAGCGGGAATCCAGAAAGGTAACTTCTTAAGTTATACAGCACAAATTTATTTTAAGATAGTTTTATATCCATCAACT
>JABWBZ010000092.1 GCA_013359335.1 bacterium | reverse complement strand
AGTTCAACGACTTTCAACCTTATTTATTTAAGACCAACGATTATGGAAAAACATGGAAGCGGATCAACGACGGAATTTCCGTTGGCGCGTATACGCGGGTGAATCGTCACGATCCTAATCGTAAAGGGCTTCTTTACGCAGGAACGGAAACCGGTGTGTATGTATCGTTTAATGACGGCGAGGCGTGGCAACCTCTGCAGATGAATTTGCCCATCGTACCGGTTCACGATCTCGCGGTTCAGGCGCGGGAAATGGATCTCGTAGCGGCGACCCACGGGCGGTCGTTTTGGATACTGGACGATTTATCGCCGCTGTATCAAATCAGCGATGACGTTGCCAAATCGGAAACGTATTTATTCAAACCGCGCCATGCTTACCGCATCGGAGGATTTCAATACAAACAAGACGGCATTCCTATCGGCCTGAATCCACCCAATGGCGTTTTGATTTATTATTATTTTAAAGAAAAACCCAAAGATGAAGTGAAATTGGAATTTCTCGACGCCGACGGAAAAACCATTATTACGTATTCAAGCATCAAAGATCAAAAAGGAAAAGCCGTCGAACCGTCGAAAGAATTTTATGAAAACCCAAAACCGAAGGAAAAGCGGATGGACATTGTGCCGGCCGACACCGGAATGAATCTTTTTGTCTGGGATATGCGATATCCCGATGCGGTGGAAGTACCCGGTGCGATATACGACGGCGGTAATTTGCGTGGTCCGAAAATCATTCCCGGCACTTATCAGGTACGATTCACGAGCGGAAAAACCGTTCAAACGCAGTCTTTTGAAGTCAGGAAAGATCCCCGCATTACTACAACCCAAGAATCTTTCAAAGCGCAACTGGATTTGATGCTCAAAATTCAATCGAAATTAAATGAAGCGCACAAAGGCATCAATACTATCCGCGATGTTCGTAAACAAATAAATGCCGTTACAGCCTCGATGAAAGACACGACGGTCAGCAAATCCATCAACGATGCCGCTAAACCGCTCAAGGACAGCCTGACGGCCATTGAAGAAACATTGATCCAAACCAAACTTAAGGCTTCGCAGGATGCTTTAAATTATCCGATCAAACTCAATGACAAATTGGTTGCCTTGATGTCCTATTTATCGCAAGCCGACGAACGTCCGGCAAAACAATCGTATGAAACCTTCGATGATCTGGCGCGGCGCATTGATGGGGCATTAGTTAAATTAAAACCGTTGACAGAAAATGAAGTAGCGAAATTCAACGCTTTTGTGAAAGACAAAATTTCGGCTATTACTTTGGAGAAATAAATTTTGTTCAGGCGAGTTCTATTATAATTCGCGTATATTTTTCATTTTTTTGAAAAAAGAGGATGCATCATGCCTTATAAATCATTATTAGCAATTCTATGTTTTGTTGTACTGGCCGGCTGTTCCGACCCGCAGGCCGCAGGCAAATTTGCGATGCCGCCGATGCCGGTGGAAGTGGCGCAGGCAAAAGTTCAGAAAGTCACCGACCGGTTTGACGGCGTGGGAACGATCGAAGCGACCGATGCGATCACTGTCGTTTCGGAAATCAATGCGGCCGTCGTCAGTTTGCCTTTCCAGGAAGGCGGTTATGTCAAAAAATACGATTTGATCGCACAGTTGGATGACGGACAACTTGCGGCAGAAGTCGCACGGGACGAAGCGGTCGTTGCGCAAAACCGCGCCAACTTTGAGCGTATGAAAGTTCTGGTCGAACAAAAAGCCAGCGCGACGAAAGATCTTGACGATGCGACCGCATCGTTGAAAATTGCCGAAGCCAATCTTGCCTTGTCGAAGGCGAAATTCGAGAAAACGCGGATCCGGGCGCCGTTCAGCGGTTTGATTGGTGCCCGCAAAATCAGCGTCGGCACATTTTTAAGAACGGGTGATGCGATCACGGAACTGGCCAACATCGATGAAATCCGCGTGATATTTTCCATGCCGGAAAGATTTTTACTGCAATTGAAACAAGGAACCGAAGTCACGGTTTCATCAGCGGTGAATCCTGAACTGGAAGTCAAAGGCCGCGTAATTGTGATCGAGCCGATTGTCGATGAATCGACGCGTAATGCGCGGGTGGTCGCCCGCGTGGCGAACCCGGGTCAGAAATTCCGCCCCGGCATGTCGGCCAATATTTCAGTGGTCTTGAGCGAACGTGCCAATGCGATTACGATTCCCAATGAAGCGATTTTTGCCAGCGGCAATCAATCGTTCGTGTTCGTCGTCAAATCCGACAGCACGGTCGCCCGGACGGCGCTAACACTGGGCATTCGTTTGTCGGACGTTGTTGAGGTGCTTCAGGGATTGGAAGTCGGCGCAAACGTGGTCGAAGCGGGACATCAGAAATTATTCGAAGGCGCGAAAGTAATGCCGATTAGCACTGAAAAAAAATAATCTGTTAAAATTATGGAAAATACTGATGAAAAAGTTTTAGATGAATTGCCAATATTAGAGAAGTTGCTTCAAGAAGTGATTAATTTAGTCGATGAAACATTGCATTCAATAAAAATTAATGAAAAAGACGCTTTTGGATTAATGTGTGTTTCTTTTGTTATTAAACAAAAAGAACACGCAAACTCAATTCTAATTCTTAAAACGAGAAAAGATGTTGGCTTGATAGCAAGAAGTATGCTCGAAGGAATAGTTTTATTAAAATGGGTTGAGAAAAATAAAAAAAGAGCCAGCCGCTGGATGGCATATGCTTGGATAGAAGACTGGAGATTATTACGTCAAAAAGATTCTAATGGAGAGCATATTCAAGAATCTTCCAGAAAAGAAATCGAAATAGCATTAAAAAAATACGGAGAAAGGTTTTACAATAAAGAAGCCAAAGAGTGTAAAAAGAGAAGTAAACCTTTGCCTGACGATCCCTATGTTCATAATTGGTTAGGACCTAAGTTGTATACTATTTTTAATGATGTGGAAGAAAGTATTACCTACGGTAATCTTTATTCACGATTTAGTGATTGGCATCATTGGAATATAAAGGGCATTGGGCAAATGATTAGTAGAACGGATCAATCAATAAAGTTCTCAACAGAATCAAATATTGAATTCGCTTCAGCTCTGTCTGCCGCATTTAAGTCACTTTTAGAAACGCTAAATATAATTGACAAGTATTTTTCATGCGAACAATCTGATAGGATATCAGATTTACTTAATGAATTTTGTGAATGGTTCAAAGAATGAGGGAGTAGAATTTTTAGATAGCAGTTGATTTATGATCCGTTCTTACTTAGAAAATGATCGCGACGCGCTGATCGATATTTTCAAATTAAATACGCCGAAATTTTTTGATGCGAACGAACAAAAAGATTTTGAATCCTATCTTGATGAATACGGCGGATATTATTTTGTGATCGAACAAGATGGCAAGATCGCAGGCGGTGGCGGATTAAAATTTCAGAATGATAAAAAAATCGTTCGCATTTCCTGGGATATTCTGCATCCGGATTCTCAAGGCCGTGGTCTTGGCAGCGAATTGCTCAAATATCGGCTAAATTGGCTTTCTGAACATATCGATCAACACGCGCATCTTCGGAAAATCGAATCATGGACGTCGCAGGTTTCGTTTAAATTCTACGAAAAATTCGGTTTCGGTTTATGTGAAATTAAAAAGAATTTTTGGGGTCCGGAATTAAATTTGTACCTGATGGAAAAAGATTTTACGCGTTTGAGTTCTTGACGAGTCAGTTCTCGACGTTGCTCGAACTAACGGTTAAAAATTTAAATAAACAAATGTCATTTCGAGCTTGTCGAAAAATGACAAACGATAGCGTTTTGCACAGTTCAAAATTTTGAAAGACAATTAAGGAGTTCTGATGAAGCTCAGCCATATTTCAATCCAACGGCCGGTTTTGGCCACCGTCATGAGTCTGACGATCATGCTTTTCGGTATTATCGCGTTCCTGCGGTTACCGGTGCGTGAATATCCCGACATCGATCCGCCGATCATTTCCGTCGTGACGTTGTATCGCGGCGCGAGCTCCAGCGTGGTCGAGACGGAAATTACCAACGTGCTCGAAGAACAATTCGCCACGCTGGAAGGCGTGAAGACGCTCACGTCGTCGAGCCGTGAAGAAGGTTCGGTCATTACAATTGAATTCGAGCTCGATCGCAACGTGGACGAGGCGGCGAACGACGTTCGCGACCGCGTGTCGCGTATCCGCGGCGCATTGCCGCAGGAAGTCGACGATCCCGTGATCTCGAAAGTTGACGCCAATGCGCAGGCGATCGTCTGGCTTGCTTTGTCCAGCGAACATCATAACGGCCTTGAACTGACGGACATCGGCGACCGTATTTTGAAAGAGCGAATTCAGCGATTGCCCGGCGTGGGTTCGGTGATCATCGGCGGCGAGCGGCGGTATGCGATGCGCGTGTGGCTCGATCCTTTACGGATGGCCGCGCATGGTCTGACTACGCAGGATATCGAAGCGGCGATCCGCCGTGAAAATGCGGAAATCCCCGGCGGCCGCGTCGAAGGACTCGGGCGTGAATTTGCCGTCCGTACCCGAGGGGAATTGGCCAAAGCGGAAGAATTCGGCGCAATCATCGTCGCTCAAAAAAACAATAATATCGTACGTTTGCGCGACGTCGCGGAAGTCACTGTCGGCGCGGCGGATGAGCGCACCGTCGCGCGCTACAACGGTCTGCCTGCCGTCGGTCTCGGCATCGTCAAACAATCCAAAGCGAGTACCGTCGACGTGGCCGCCGCGATCCGTGCGGCTTTGCCGGAATTGGAAAAATTATTGCCGGAAGGCATGAAGCTCGATGTCGCTTTTGACTCGTCCATTTTTATCAATGAATCGATCAATGAAGTTCAGGAAACGCTCCTGATCGCGATGGGGCTTGTCGTTTTGGTTGTGTTTGCATTCTTGAAAAGTTTCCGCGCGACGCTGATCCCGACGCTGGCGATCCCGGTGTCGATCATCGGCGCGCTCGCGATCGCTTACTTTCTCGGTTATACGATCAATATTCTGACGCTTCTTGCGATGGTGCTCGCCATCGGTCTCGTCGTGGACGACGCGATCGTCGTGCTGGAAAATATTTACCGCCACATGGAAATGGGCAAAACGCGCTGGCAGGCCGCAATTGACGGAAGCAAGGAAATCGGATTTGCCGTCATCGCAACCACGATCGCGCTTGTCGCGGTATTCATTCCGCTCGCGTTTCTCACCGGCTCGGTCGGCCGGTTGTTCAATGAATTCGGTATCACCGTCGCCGTCGCGGTGTTGATTTCCGGATTCGTGGCGTTGACGCTGACGCCGATGCTGTCGTCAAAAATTTTAAAACCGCTGCACGGAACCGGCACAGGCTGGGCGTCGCGGTCGTTCGATGCCTTTTTTGAATTTCTCGACCGCGCGTACGCGAAAATTCTGAACGGCGCTCTGAAGCATCGGGTTTGGATGCTCTCGGGCGCCGTTTTGTCCGTGATGGTCAGCGCCGTGTTTTTTAAATTTATCCCGAGCGAATTGGTTCCGACCGAAGACCGTGGCATCGGATTCGGAATCGTGATTGCCCCGGAAGGCGCCACGCTCGAATACACGGACAAATATATGCGCGAAGTCGAAGCGCGGTTGATGGCGCGTCCCGAACGGCGCGGACTTTTTACCGCGATCGGGTTGGGATTCGGCGGGCCCGGACGCGTGACCAACGGATTTATGTTTATGAACCTCAAACCGCGGCACGAGCGCGACAAATCACAGCAACAGATCGTACAGGAACTTTTCCCGCAGTTGATCTCGATTCCGGGCGTGCTCGCATTTGTGATCAATCCGCCCAGCATCGGCGCGAGTTTCACGTCACGGCCGGTGGATTACGTCCTGCAGGCGGACAGTTATGAAGAATTGAATCAAGCCGTCGGCGCGATGATGGGTGAAGCGATGAAACTCGGTTACATGATCAATATGGACACCGATCTGCGGCTCAATAAACCACAGCTCGATATCAGCATCGACCGGGAACGCGCGGCCGGCGTGGGTGTTTCCGTTTCGGAAATCGGTTCGACGCTCGAAACATTTCTTGGCGGGCGAACGGTGACGAACTTCAAACGCGGCACGAAACAGTATGACGTCATTTTACAAACAAAAGCTCAAAACCGATCCACGCCCGACGCGATCCGTGACCTGTATGTGCGCGGGTCTACGGGACTTGTGCAACTCGCCAACGTCGTGAAGATCAATGAAACGGTTTCGCCGAAAGAATTGAATCACTACAACCGCGTGCGTTCGGCCAATATTTCGGCCAGCCTTCCGCCGGGATTTCCGCTCGGACTGGCGCTGGACGAACTCGACCGCATCGCCGCCAAAGTTTTACCGGCAGGCGTGAAACGCGAATTCGCCGGCCAGTCGCTCGAATATAAAACATCGAGCGCGAGTTTGTACTTTATGTTTTTGCTCGCGGTGATTTTTATTTATCTCGTGTTGTCGGCGCAATTCGAAAGTTTCGTTCACCCGTTTACGATTTTATTATCGGTGCCGCTCGCGGTATTCGGCGCGCTGCTTACGCTGTTTGTTTTCGGGCAAAGTTTGAATATTTATTCGCAGATCGGGTTGATCATGCTCATCGGGCTCGTGACGAAAAACGCCATCCTGATCGTCGAATTCGCCAATCAATTGCGCGCGCAGGGCGAATCGGCGCTCGAAGCGGTGCGCAAAGCGGCGACGATCCGTCTGCGTCCGATCCTGATGACGTCCTTTGCGACGATCTTCGGCGTTCTACCGATTGCGATCGGCTTGGGCGCCGGGGCAGAATCACGCCGTCCGCTCGGTCTGGCCGTCGTTGGCGGAATGTTTTTCTCGACATTCCTGACGCTCGTGATCATTCCCGTCGTCTACACACTGCTCGCCAAATTCACGAGCAAATCCAAATATGAAAAACCGGAAGAACTGCACGGCGTGCCGGTCGAAGGCGGAAGATTAATTGCGGAGAAACAAGAAACGGTGTAGTTGGGAAAACCGGACGGCGGCCGGTGAAAAGAGATTGGATATCAAATGTTGTTAATTTACAAAAATATTTGAGGTGCATGTATTTGGTTCCAGGGCAGAATACCAATCAGAAATTTTAACACAAAGGCTTAACATGTTTACACTCGAAAAAATTGAAGCTTTTTCAAAATCTGAGCTATACGCGGCTTTGGAAAAACAAGTTCATCATCTTCTTGAAGGCGAAACTGATCTGATTGCCAATGCCGCTAATTTTTCTGCATTGTTGTATTATTCTTTACCCGATTTAAACTGGGTGGGCTTTTATTTTTACCGCAATGGCGAATTGATCGTTGGTCCCTTTCAGGGAAAACCGGCGTGCGTACATATTCAGATAGGTAAAGGCGTGTGCGGAACGGCGGCAGAAAAGCGAGCGACAGTACTGGTTAAAAATGTACATGAATTTCCAGGCCACATTGCTTGTGACAGCGCGTCGAATTCTGAAATTGTCATTCCGCTCATGAAACACGGGGAATTTATCGGGGTTCTCGACATCGACAGTCCTGTGCTTGAGCGTTTCGATGAGGACGATCAAAAGGGACTGGAACGTCTCGTTCATCTTTTTCTTGAAATGACTGATTACTCCACGATTTTGTAAGTTAATATTGCTATACTGTTAGCAATGAAATGACGCTCTGCGTATGGTTTCGATTACGATCCATTCAGAAAAAAATTCTGATTTAAAACCGTCGTATCCCAATTCCAATCGAAATAATTTACAAAAATATGCCAATTGAAACTTTTTTGCGCCAAATGCCCAAAGTCGAACTGCATGTGCACCTTGAGGGCTCTATTCGGCCTGAAACTTTGTTGCAGTTGGCGCAGCGGCATCGGATTTCGTTGCCGGCCGATTCGTTAGAAGGTTTGAGACAGTGGTATCAATTTACAGATTTTCCACACTTTGCAGAAATCTATCTTGCTATTTCATCGTGCATACAAATTCCGGAAGACATAGAACTGATTACTTGCGAATTTCTTAGGCATCAGGCCGCGCAGAATATTGTGCACAGCGAAGTGACTTACACGCCACTCACGATTTTTAAAAAATCCGGAATTTTATTCCATGATCAACTTGCCGCCATTAATCGAGCAAGGTTATGGGGAGAGAAAACGTTAGGGATCTCGATGACTTTGACCATAGATATGTCGCGTGAATTGGTTACTGAAGAAGAAAGTTTGACTGTGGCTGATTGGGCAATAAGCGGACTCGGCAATGGCGTTACCGGGTTTGGTCTGGGGGGATATGAAGTGGGATTTCCACCCGAACGATTTAAAAAAGCGTTTGATCGCGCTCGCGCAGCGGGGCTAGCGAGTTTGCCACATGCCGGAGAGACGCTGGGAGCGGAAAGTATCTGGGGATCGCTGCGATCTCTGCATGCTCAGCGCATTGGACATGGCGTACGGTGTATTGATGATAGAGATTTGATTAAAGAGCTTCGTGATCGACAAATTCCGTTGGAAGTATGCCCCACCAGTAATGTATGTCTTAAAGTGGTTCCAAATTTATCGGATCACATGCTGCCGAGTCTTATCGACGAAGGACTTTACATTACAATTAACTCGGACGATCCACCGATGTTTAATACAACTTTGAATGATGAATATTGTAGGCTAGCTCGTGCCTTCGGGTTTTCTATCGAAATTTTTGAGCAATTTGCACTCAATGCTCTTAGAGCAAGCCTTTTACCCGACAACAAGCGTCAATCGTTAGAAGAAAAATTCAAAAACGAGTTTCTGTCATTACGAATACAAAATAATTAAAAGCGAAAAAAATTCAACTTAAGGACATTGATGCACTTATAAGGAGGTTCATATTTATGAGATACTTTTTATTGACTTTGCTTCTAACTCGATTTGTTGCTCTTTCTGCGCAAGACGATAAGAAAAAATGGGACGTTGAGAATCCCGGATACGAACTGAATGAAATTAATTTCACGACAAACGAAGGCACGTGGATGAACCTTGACGTGAGCCCCGATGGCAAAGATATCGTTTTCGATATGCTCGGCGATATTTATATCATGCCGATAACCGGCGGTGAAGCGAAATTGCTGCATGGCGGTCTGTCATTTGACGTGCAGCCTCGTTTCAGTCCGGACGGCAAAAAGATTTCATTTACCAGCGACCGCAGCGGTGCCGACAATATCTGGATCATGGATCGCGACGGTTCGAATGCCAAACAAATTACCAAAGAAGATTTTCGCTTACTTAACAATGCTGTATGGATGCCGGATGGACAATACCTGGTTGCGCGTAAACATTTTACGAGCACGCGCTCCGCCGGCGCCGGTGAAATGTGGATGTATCACATCAGCGGTGGGCAAGGGATTCAACTCACTAAACGCAAAAACGATCAGCAGGATGCTGGCGAACCTATAATCTCTCCCGACGGCCGTTATTTATATTTTTCGGAAGACATGTATCCGGGTGGTTTCTTTCAATACAACAAAGATCCCAACAATCAGATATACGTGATTCGCCGGTATGATTTTCAAAAAGGCGAGTTGACGACGCTCATTTCGGGTCCGGGTGGTGCCGTGCGCCCTCAGGTTTCCCGCGATGGAAAAAAATTAGCATTTATCCGTCGTGTTCGTGAAAAAACGGTACTTTATATTCACGATCTAAAAACCGGCGAAGAGTGGCCGGTGTTCGATCAATTGTCCAAAGATCAGCAAGAAGCTTGGGCTATTTTTGGCGTCTACGCAAACTACAACTGGACTCCGGATAATCAAGCGATCGTCATTTGGGCGCAAGGGAAGTTGTGGAAACTCAACATTGAAAAAACGAAAGCAACCGAAATTCCTTTCACAGTCAACGTGAAACAAAAAATTGCAAGCGCAATACGTTATCAACAAAACGTTGCGCCGGATGAATTCACCGTTAAAGTTATCCGCGGCGCGGTAACCTCGCCTGATGGCAAAACACTGGTATTCAATGCTGCCGGTTACTTGTGGAAAAAAGAATTACCGGACGGAACTCCAGCCCGGCTTACGAGCAGCAATGATTTTGAATTTGAGCCTTCTTTTTCACGCGACGGCAATGAGATCGTCTATGTCACGTGGAACGACACAGTCATGGGAGCGATATATTCATTGAATATAAAAAATTCCAAATCGAAGCCGGTAAAATTGACCGTTGAAAAAGGCATTTATCGCACGCCGCAATTCTCGCCTGACGGTACGAAGATCGTGTATCAAAAAGAAGAAGGTAACGACCATCAGGGATTTGCTTTCTGCACTGATCCGGGTTTGTATTGGATGCCGTCCAAAGGCGGAGCGCCGACATACATTACTGCCGAAGGTGAATTTCCGAAATTCAGCTCCGACGGCAAACGCGTATTTTATCAAACCGGTGGTTATTTTTTTGGCGATCTTAAAAAAGTATTTAAAAGCGCCGATCTGAATGGTCAGGACGTGCGCACGCATTTTACTTCAAAATATACCAATCAGTTTGTTCCAAGTCCCGACAATAAATGGATTGCGTTTAACGAACTGTTTAAAGTGTATATCGCCGCGATGCCGCAAACCGGTACGACACTGGAAATCGATAGTGGCACAAAATCTTTTCCTGTAAGTCAGGTCAGCCGCGACGCGGGCATCAATATTCATTGGTCAGCTGATGGAAATAAATTGCATTGGACTTTAGGCGATGAATATTTCACGACAGAATTGAAAGATCGTTTTACTTTTGTTGAAGGTGCGGCGGATACGACATTGCCGATGGATACGGCCGGCATCAGAATCAATTTGGTTTTGAAAACCGACAAACCCAAAGGCATGCTGGCTCTGAAAGGAGCGCGAATTATTACCATGAAAGGCGATGAAGTAATCGAGGACGGCGTGGTGATCATCGACGGCAACCGTGTTGCTGCCGTCGGAAAAACAGATCAGGTTGATATTCCGAAAAATGCTAAGATCATCGACGCTGGAGGAAAAACCATCATGCCGGGAATCATTGATGTGCACGCGCACGTCGGCAATTTCCGCTACGGCATCAGCCCGCAGAAACATTGGCAATATTACGCGAACCTCGCTTATGGTGTGACTACGTCGCACGATCCGTCGTCGAATACTGAAATGATTTTTTCGCAATCGGAAATGATCAAGGCTGGTATGATGGTTGGTCCGCGGATCTTTTCGACTGGAATTATTCTATACGGCGCGGATGGTGATTTCAAAGCCATGATCAACTCACTCGATGACGCGCGTTCTGCGCTGCGACGCACGAAAGCTTACGGCGCATTCTCGGTTAAAAGTTATAACCAACCGCGTCGGGAGCAACGGCAGCAGGTTATTCAAGCTGCAAAGGAATTGCAAATGATGGTCGTACCCGAAGGAGGTTCACATTTCTTTCACAACACATCGATGATTCTGGACGGACACACCGGTATCGAACATAACATTCCCGTCGCTCCGCTGTACAATGACGTCGTTCAACTGTGGTCGAAAACTAAAGTAGGCTATACACCGACTCTGATCGTGAGCTATGGTGCGGTGAGCGGGGAATTTTATTGGTATCAGCACAGCAATGTCTGGGAGAAAGAACGTTTATTGCGTTTTACGCCGCGTGCGATCATTGATGCACGTTCACGTCATCGCACGATGATTCCGGAAGGGGAATATACCAACGGGCATATTTTAGTGTCGCAATCTTGTAAAAAACTTGCCGATGCCGGCGTGAAAATCAATCTCGGTGCGCACGGGCAACTGCAAGGCCTCGGAGCTCATTGGGAATTATGGATGCTGAAGCAAGGTGGTTTAAGCGCCATGCAAGCGCTCCAGGCCGCAACGATTAATGGCGCTCAATATCTTGGATTGGACAAAGATCTCGGTACTATTGAAAAAGGCAAATTAGCCGATATCATTGTTTTGGATAAAAATCCTTTAGACGATA
>JABWBZ010000386.1 GCA_013359335.1 bacterium | reverse complement strand
CGATCAGATTCAAAATTTTTTCAACCAACTGATGGCTCCGGCTATGCAACTCAAATAACTACCGTTATCTCACTATGGCAAATTTTCCTCGTTTTTTTTGTTTTCCCGATTCGACGATAAAATAATAAATGCCGCTTGGAATTTTATTACCTGAACGGTCTTTCAAGTCCCACAGCACGCCGCCATCCTGATCGGTTTCTTCAAGAGTATTAATATAAACTCCGCTGAGCGAATAAATTTTGATAGTAGCCGTCGGCGTCAGGTTGGCGAACATCAATCCTTGCGGCGCATCGTCGGCACGATAAGGATTGGGATAGGTAAAAACATGATCGAGCGTATTTTGAGTTAGAATGATCGACGAAACATTGCCCTCTGCTTCATCCAAAATATTTCCCGATTCAGCCACCAGATTTTTTACTTTAATGATGTAAGAAATTCCAATGGCGCCGATCGGATAAGCGCCGGCGACTTTAATATGAACGATCTTCGGATTACCGGCATCCAATACGGCTTCGGTCGTTTGAAAACCGGGCTCGACGCTGTAGTTGGCGACATTTTCCGCCGGCGCCGATGCAACGGCTTCACTGAAATATAGATCGATGGAATTATTTCCCAGGTAGATGATCTTCTCAAGATAAAATTTCTGAACAATTGCCGGAATAATGATTTCCACTGAATGGAACGCCGTATCGATCGGCGTACGATCAGAGTCCCTAACACCGTTAACGGTAAGCCAATAATTCCCCGGTGCCATTTCCGGAAATGTCAGCAAAACTTCTTCGCCGTTTTTTTTGGGGAGAGCCGTCATCGGAAATCCAACCGAATTCAATTCATACGATCCGATATTGGCGAGTTTATCGGCATCCATTTTTTCAGAAAATTTTACGACAACGTGCTGGCGTCCGGATATTTGCGCGCCGGTAACAAAAGGTTTTCGGTTCGGACGAGCAGTTTGAATGACGCTCAAAGCGTTTTCGATTCCGCCAACCACTGCAGTTACGCCATAGTAATACAATTGATTGATCGTTACATTCGTGTCGAGAGTATCGGCGCGTGTTGCCGTAACATCGAAAGCAAATTCCATATTGTCGACGGACGTGCCGCGATAAACTTTGTATGACTCTGCGGATGGCACCGAATTCCATGACAGCAAAACCCGGAACGTGTCTAACGGAGTTGCTGTAAATCCGGCTGGCGCTTGTGCTGGAGAAATTAATCCATTCAGGCTGTAAGCCGCCGTTTGCTGTCCGTTATTAAAATAAATTTCCTTGATCGAATCGCCGTTCATGTCATCGATGACGACGGTATTGCTGCGTGCTTTGGTTTGCCAGATCGACTCATAAGTTTGTTGTGTTGAGTTGTATTTGAACACATACAAATTGGGATAAAGGCTCAGAAAAATTTCCGCTTTGCCGTCGCCATCGATATCGGCCGCATTGACCCCGCTTTGAAAATCGGTAAGCGAACTGAAACCGTACACACTTTGCTGCCAGACGGATTCGTAAGTATTATCGCCGGTTGATTTGTAAATCGCGAAGGTCCAATATTGTTCGGCGGCTTGCGATTCACTCAGAAAAGGCAGCGTGTGCGTACCGGCAATAAATTCATCCTTCCCGTCGCCGTCAAAATCGGCCGCGGCGGTAAACCCATTGACGTCGTACAGCGGCAGCGATTGCTGCCATGTCACATTCAGATTTTGTCCGGTTACTTCATATATGTAAACGTCGCCGTCGAAATCGCCGAACAGGAAATCTTTTTTTCCGTCGCCGTCGAAATCGCCAATCGAGCAAGACGGAATGGCAATGAAATTATCACCGGTGGTCGGATTATTCAACGTAGCGGTTAATTTCCACTCATCGCCGCCGGAATCCCGATAGATTTTAAAATGTTTTCCATTTTTGACGATCATTTTCATATCGTTATCGCCGAAAACATCATCGAACTTCACGCCCCAAAAATCGTTGTCATCGCGAAACGGAATTGTATTCGGCAGAGAATCCGGATGATCGGAAGCGATAATAAATGTTTCGGCAGCAGCCCCTGTCAGGATTTTTCCGATGCCATTAGCGCGAAATGCATCGCGTGGAATTCCGTTGAAGCCGTAATTTTTTTTAAGCCTGAATTTTCCAGGATA